>JANWLQ010000214.1 GCA_025450725.1 Terriglobales bacterium | reverse complement strand
GGCGCCGTAAAACGGACGCGCAAAGAAATTGCGGAAGGCGCGGCCGGTCAGCAGGGAATAGGCCTGCAGGCCTTCCAAGTGCCCCTTGATCCAGCCGGTTATGGCCGACTCCCGGGCTGGTTCCTCCGATGGCGTGACAATCGTGCCCAACCTAAGCTCCTGCCCGAATCTAGCACATTCAATGGCACGGGCCGACGGGTGGCCGGCGCGGCGCGTCAAGTTACACTTATCCATACGATGCTCCGTTTCTCCACCGCCGGCGAATCGCATGGACAGGCGCTGCTTGCGCTGCTGGCGGGCTTTCCCGCCGGGGTCGCGGTTGATCTCGATTTCGTCGCCCATGAGCTCTGGCGGCGCCAGCAAGGCTTTGGCCGGGGCGGACGGATGAAAATTGAGCACGATACGCCCGACTTCATCGCCGGTGTCCGCAACGGAATCAGCATCGGCTCGCCCATCGCCATCCAGATCGCTAACCACGACTGGAAAAACTGGAGCGAAACGCTGGCCGTCGCCGCCCCCGCCGGCACCGCCGCGCGGCCGGTGACCCGCCCCCGCCCCGGCCATGCCGATCTGGCAGGCGCGCTGAAGTACAACTTTCCCGAAGCGCGCTACGTCCTCGAGCGCGCCTCGGCGCGCGAGACCGCCGCCCGCGTCGCCGCCGGGGCCATGGCCAAGCTGCTGCTGGGCGCGCTCGGCATTGAAGTGCTAAGCCACGTGGTCGCCGTCGGTGCGGCCACGCTCGCCGCCGCCACCGACGTCACGCAGGCCAGGCTACGGGCGCTTGCCGCCAAGACCGAGATTCTGCTGCACTGCCTTGACGCCGACTCCGAACTGGCGATGAAGGCCGAGGTGGACCAGGCGCTGCGCACCGGCGACACGGTAGGCGGCGTCTTTGAAATCCGTGCCTTCGGCCTACCGCCCGGCCTCGGGAGCTGCGCCAACTGGGACGACCGGCTCGACGGCCGCCTCGCCCAGGCCATCATCTCGATTCAAGCCGTCAAAGCCGTCGAAATCGGCGATGGTGTCGGTGCGGCCTCGTCAGCGGGCTCGAATGCCCAAGACCCCATCGGATACGATCGCGACGCGCATCGGTTCACCCGCCAGGGTAATCACGCCGGCGGATTGGAAGGCGGCATGACCAATGGCCAGGAACTGGTCCTGCGCGGCTTCCTGAAGCCGATCTCGACCCTGCGCCGCCCGCTCGCCAGCGTCAATTTTGAAACCCGCGAGCCGGTCAAGGCCGCCTATGAACGTTCCGACGTTTGCGTCGTACCCGCCGCCGCGGTAGTGGGTGAAGCCATGGTGGCGTTGACCCTGGCCCAGGCGCTGCTGGAGAAATTCGGGGGGGACTCGCTCCACGAGTTGCGGCGCAATTACAATCATTTCTTGGAGCAGGTGCGCGCTTTCTAATGGTTTTGTCCATCGTCAAGTACCCCGACCCGGTGCTGACCACACCGGCCCGCGTGGTGGAAAACTTTGCCACTCACGAGTTGCGCCAGCTCGTCGCCAACATGTTCGAGTCCATGTACGCGGCCAACGGTGTCGGCCTGGCGGCGCCGCAAATCGGGCTTTCCCGGCGCTTAACCGTGATTGATTGCAGCGTGGGCGAAGACCCGGCTCAGCAACTGGTGCTGGCCAACCCGGAGATCATCCGCCGCGAGGGAAAGCAAACCGGCGAGGAGGGCTGCCTTAGCATTCCTGGCTTCCGTGCCGACGTGGTGCGGGCCATGACGGTCACTGTGCGCGCCCAGAATGTTGACGGTGAATGGTTTGAGACAAGCGGCTCGGAACTGCTCGCCCGCGCCATACAACACGAGACCGACCACCTCAATGGCATTCTCTTTATTTCGCACCTGAGCACGTTGAAGCGGGACCTGATCAAGCGCAAGATCCGCAAGCTGCAAAAAGACGGCGAGTGGTAGCTGTCAGCCGCGGGGCGCGGCGCGCCGCACCCGCCAAATGATTTCCAGCGCCGCCAGCGACGGGAAGCGATGGGTCAGCACCTGGTCCAGCTTTTGATCGAGTCTGGCCGCCTGTTGCCGCACCGGCTTTACGGTCAGCACCAGCGCCGCCGCCAGCAGGAGAATCGTCAGTGCGCGTTGGATTCGGGTCTTCACGTTATTTCTCTCTTGCCCTTCTAATTGCAGATACTGTGCCAAACCGAAAAGCGTTACATTTTCAGCGCTTACGACCCGGGCTTGGGCCCGGCACTGTCCGCTTCCGAACGTCCGCCGTCCGCATTCATTCGATAATTGATTTATGCCCAAGATACTGTGCGTAACCGCTCATCCCGATGACGAAGTCGTTGCTTTCGGCGGTACGGTCGCGGGCTATTCCAGCCAAGGTGTTGCCTGCCGGCTGGTTTGCCTGACCAGCGGCGAAGCCGCGCGGAACCGCGGCGGGGCGGCGAGCGCCGCCGAGCTGCAAGGCATGCGGCGCGACGAACTTGCCGCCTCCTGCCGGCTGCTCGGTTTCACCGAGTATGAAGCTTGGGATTTCCCTGACGCGCATTTGCCAGAAGTGGCTTTCTACTCGACCGCGGGTCGCATTGTGAAGGTCATTCGCGAATGGAAACCCGACCTGTTGCTGACCTTGGGGCCGGAAGGTTCCGCCACCGGGCATCCCGACCATGGCATGGCGGGCATGCTGGCCACGGCGGCGTTTCATTGGGCGGCGCACGACCGGTATTTTCCGGAGCTGAAGCTAACTTCGCACCAAGCCGCGCGTCTGTATTACGCGACCACCGCGTTTCAGCCGCCGGAGTTCCCGCGGGTTTGTCTGCCTCACCCCGACCTCGCCATTGACACGGCGGAGTTTCTCGAATTGAAGATCGAGGCCTTCGCGGCGCACCGCACCCAAAATCCGCTGCTCGCGCGCGTCACACCCTATCTGCGCCGCGCCGGGAGCGGTGAATTGTTCCACCTGGCGTGCGGCGTTCCGCTGCCGGAGGGGAAACTCGACGATTTGTTCGCTGGTATGATGGTTTAGGTATCCGCGCATGAGTTTGCATCTCCGACTACGGCGTTCCGGGCGACGTGTCGCCGCCATCGTTCGCCAGGCCATCCATCTCCAACTTCTAATTGCCCTCGAGAGTGGCGAGAGCGACATTCTGGTGGGCGGCCAGGCGGTCATGGAGGGCGTCATGATGCGCGCGCCGCATTCGTACGCGGTGGCGGTCAGGCGGCCGGACGGGTCGCTGGTCACCACCACGCGGCCGCTGGTTCGGCCCTCGGAGCGGCACAGCTATTGGAATTGGCCCATGCTGCGCGGTCTGGCTACGCTGGTGCAAGCCATGGCGCTGGGCGTGCGGGCACTGCGCTTCAGCAGCGATCACGCGCTGGACGACGCGCCGGCGACGGATGCCCCGGTCGAAGGCTCAAATGCGAAAGGCGAGGTCACGAACTGGGCCATGGTGGCGAGTATCGCCTTCTCGCTGCTGTTCTTCATCGCTTTCTACAAATTTGTGCCCCTGGTCGCGGCGACCGAGATGCAGCGGCACTGGGCGTGGTTCGGGGGGCAGATCGCATTCAACCTGGCCGACGGATTGATCCGCATCGCGCTGTTCCTGCTCTTTATCGGCGGACTCGCGTTGCTGCCGGATATTCGCCGCCTGTACCAGTACCACGGCGCCGAGCACAAGGTGGTCTTTAACTTCGAGTCGGGCCGGCCGGTGGATGTCCCCAACGCACGCTCATTCACCACGCTGCATCCGCGCTGCGGCACCAGTTTCATGATCGTGATCATGCTGATCGCCATGGCGTTGTACATCCTCATCCCCGCGCACACGTTCTGGATGCGCTTCGGCGTGCGCATCGCGCTGCTGCCGGTGATTGTCGGGCTCTCCTACGAGGTCATCCGCTATGGCGCCAAGCACAGCCAGTCGCTGTTCGCGCTGATGGCGCGGCCGGGATTGTGGCTGCAGCGCATCACCACGCAGGAGCCGACCGATGATCAACTCGAGTGCTCGATTCGCTCGCTCGACGAGGCCATGCACCTGGAAAAATCGCAGGGCGGGATGCTCATCATTGGCTAAGCTGGGGCTAGGCTGGGGCTAAGCTGGTGATCGGCTAAGTTTTCCATGTTCGATAAACTGCAACAACTCGAGACCCAGTACGACGCGCTGACGGCGCAGCTCGCCTCGCCCGAGGTGACCAGCGACAGCGCGCGCTACCAGAAAACCGCCCGCGCGCACGCCGAGCTTGACGAGATCGTCACCGAGTACCGCCACTTTCAGCGCATACGCGAACAGGCCGCCCAGGCCCGCCTGATGCTGCACGAGCCCGACCCTGAGCTGCGCAAGATGGCGGCCGACGAGCTGGCCGCGCTCGAGCCCGAGGCCGCCGCCAGCGAGGAGCGCCTGCGCCAGCTGCTGCTGCCCAAGGATCCGAACGACGACAAGAATGTCGTGCTCGAAATTCGCGCCGGCACCGGCGGCGATGAGGCTTCGCTGTTTGCCGCGGAGATGTTCCGCATGTACACCCGCTATGCCGAGCAGCAACGCTGGCGCATTGAAGTGCTCTCGGCCAGCGAAAGCGGCGTCCATGGGTTGAAGGAAGTGGTGGCCATCATCGAGGGCAAGGGGGCCTACAGCCGGCTCAAGTACGAGAGCGGCACCCACCGCGTGCAGCGCGTGCCCGCCACCGAGCAGCAGGGAAGAGTGCATACCTCGGCGGTCACCGTCGCCGTGCTGCCGGAAGCCGAAGAGGTGGACATCCAGATTGACGCCAAGGATGTGCGGGTGGACACATTTTGCTCCTCCGGCCCCGGCGGGCAGTCGGTGAATACGACGTATTCCGCCGTGCGGTTGACCCACTTGCCCACCGGCGTCATCGTGAGCTGCCAGGACGAAAAATCGCAAATCAAGAACCGCGCCAAGGCGATGCGCGTACTCCGTTCGCGATTGCTGGAGATGGAGCAGGAGAAGCAGCACCAGGCCATCGCCGCCGAGCGCAAGCAGCAGGTTGGCTCGGGCGACCGCAGCGAAAAGATCCGGACCTACAACTTTCCGCAGAACCGCGTCACCGACCACCGCGCCGGGGTCACGATGCACCAGTTGTCGGAAACCATGGATGGCAAGCTCGAGCCCCTGCTGCAAGCCGTAAGCGCGCACTTCCAAGCCGAGCGCCTGAAGCAGGAAACCGCCGCGTAAACGCGCGCGCAGCGAGAGCCACTCGCCGCGCATCGTGCTAAGTTGGCTGAATGCCGCCCGCCCCTGAAAGCTTGCGCCGCCTGCCTGGGGTGGACGAGCTGTTGCGCCGCCCGGATTTGGCCTCACTGTGGGAGCGGCTGGGGCCTGATGGTGCGCGCCGGGTCATTCGCGAAGTCCTCGAGGCGGCGCGGGCCGCGGCGATGGCGCCGGTTGCTATCGAAGCCGAACTGAATGCCGCCGCCGCGCGGCGTCTGAATCCCTCGCTGCGGCCGGTCATCAACGCCACCGGGGTCATTCTCCACACCAACCTGGGGCGCGCGCCGCTGGCGCCCGCGGCGGTTGCCCAAGTCGCGGCCGCGGCCGCGGCGTACACCAACCTCGAGTTGAATCTGGACACCGGCGAGCGGGGACGCCGCGACCTCCACCTGGCACGCCTCCTGGCCGAGCTCACCGGCGCCGAGCAAACCATCGTGGTCAACAACAACGCCGCCGCCGTGTTGTTGGCCATTCACTCGCTGGCGATTGACCGTCAGGGTGAGATCCTCGTCTCCCGCGGCGAACTGGTCGAGATCGGCGAAAGCTTTCGCATTCCCGATATCATCGCCCGCGGCGGCGCCAAGCTGGTCGAGGTGGGCTCGACCAACCGCACACGCATCGAAGATTACGAACGCGCGCTCACGCCAGCCACGCGCGTCATTTTGCGCGTGCACCGCTCCAACTTCACACAGGAAGGATTCGTTGCCCAACCCAGCCTGGCCGAGTTGTCAGGCCTGGCGCGCCGCGCCAACGTTCCGCTGGTTGAAGACCTCGGCAGCGGCTGCCTGGCGCGCATTCCCGGAGTGCCGTCGGAGCCGACGGTGGCCGAGAGCATTGCCCAGGGCGTTGATGTGGTCACCTATAGCGGCGACAAACTGCTGGGCGGCCCGCAGGCCGGTCTGGCCAGCGGCGGCGCGCGGTGGATCGCGGCGCTGCGCGCCAACCCACTGTTCCGCGCCTTGCGGGTGGACCGCCTCACCTGCGCCGCACTTGAGGCGACGCTGGCTCTCATCGCGCGCCAGGCATGGGACGAGCTTCCGGTACTGGCTATGCTGCGCGCGACCGATATCGAGACCCGCGCGCGCGCCTTCGCGGCGCTCGTGCCGCCCGGTTTCGAAGTCGAAATCGCGGCCGGCGATTCGCTCATCGGCGGCGGCGCCCGCCCCGGCGATCGGCTGACACCCTGTCTCATCGGCCTCGCCCGGAGCGGACTCAGCGCCGCGGCGCTCGCCCGCGCCCTGCGCCGGCATGAACCGCCGATCATCGCCCGCATCGCACAGGACCGCTGCTGGCTCGACCTGCGCACGGTTCCGCCCGCGCAGGAAGCTGATCTACTGGCGGGCCTACGCGCTATCATGTAGCTATATGCGGATCAAGCTTGCGGTGTGTGGGTTGGCGCTCAGCCTAAGTGCCTTTGGCCTTCAGGCAACAACGACTCAGGCGCCGACGACTCAGACCAACCAAACAACCGTCAACCCCACGCTGCCCCCGGCCGGCAACCCGGCGGCGCATACCAAGCTCAGCTACGACATCATCCAGAAGCTGTCGAACCCGCCCGGCGTGAGCGGAGTTACCATCCCCGCCCGCGTGACTGACGACGGCGCCGTCTCGCTCAACGGCGTGGTTCCGACCCAGGCCGAAGCCGACGAGGCAGTGGCCGCGGTGCAAGCCGTTTCCGGCGTGCAAAGCGTCAAGAGCCAAATTCTGGTCAATGAGGATCCTTTCGCCACCGCCGCCCCCGCCGCCAGCGGCGCCAGCATGCCGGTGCAGCCTTCGAGCGCCAACGCGGCGCTGCAAGAGCTCGCCAACGATCCCGCGGCCAAGCTCGCCGCCGCGCTCGCCGCCGTGCCCGCCCTGGTGCGCGTCTCCGGCACAATTTACGGCGACACGGTTACCTTGATCGGCACCGCGCCCAATAAGGCAGCCAAAGACCAGGCCAGCAAGATTGGCGCCCAGGTGCTGCCCCAGTTCAAGCTCAAGAACATCATCTGGGTCGACCCCCATCCGCTCTCGCCGCCGCCGTTGAAGCCACAGGAGGCGGGACATTGAGCGGATCGATCCTTGCCGTCGAGTGTCCGCAGTGCCAGCGGGTGTACAACATCTACCCCGGCCCGGACGAATACATGCGCTGCCTCATCACGCGCAAATTCGAAATGGAGTGCGACTACTGCGAGAAGGAATTGACCTTCAAGGTGGTCAGCGGCGCCAAGGCGCCGTTCACCACGGGCGGGACCTAACTCCATCCCGGCGTGATCTTTTTAAAATTTTCGTATATACTTAACAACCGAGGAG
>JANWLQ010000213.1 GCA_025450725.1 Terriglobales bacterium | reverse complement strand
GACGCGGCGCGCCCTCCCGCCGGGCAGGGCTATGGTGTGGCGGTGGATTCACCCGATCGCACACCTACGCACTCGTTCGCATGCCCCCCCCGAACGCTGCCGCGCTGGGCCATCGAGCCAATGGAGCAGCGTGGCCGGTGATCCTGAACGCGGACTGGACGCCAACTGGTCGGCGGTAGGTCATCCCTTCTTGTGCTTGAAATATTCGACCTGTGATAAACGCTTTTTGGCTTCGGCCTCGGTTTTGTAGGGGCCGCCCAGGTTCTTGTGTTTGCCTTTGGCGTCGGTCTTTTCGGAAACTACCTTGTAGCCCTCTTTGGTCTTCTTGATCATGGCTGCCTCCACATGGTTTGATGCTTGCGGCACGCCGAATCGAGTATCCTGCTGGCCTATGGCGCGCTTTCCCTTCTCCGGTCTTTGGCTCGGGGTTCTCGCCGCTGGGCTCTCCGCACAGACGGCAGCGCCGCCGCGGCCGCCCACGCCCGCCCAGGTGCTGCGCGGCGCCTACGGTCCCTACCGCGCCAACAATGATCTTCTCTATTACCACTTGAACGTTCGCGTTGATCCGGCGGCGAAAACCATCGCCGGCGACAACCTCATCCGCTTCCGCATGCTGGCCGACGGCAACCGTATCCAGATTGATCTCAACCCCGCTTTGGCCGTTGACAAAATCCTGTTCCAGGGCGCGCCACTGCATTTCGAACGGCAGTACGGCGCTGTCTTCCTTGACTTTCCCGCCCCGCTGCGCAACGGCCACGTTTACTCAGTAGACTTCTTTTATTCCGGCAGCCCCGCTTCCACCGGCCGCTTCGGCGGCATGACGTTCGGCACCGATTCCGCCGGCCACCCCTGGATCAACACCGCATGCGAGGGCATCGGCTCCAGCTTCTGGTGGCCCAGCAAGGACCAATGGAAGGACGAAGTCCAAAACATGGAGATCAGCGTCGCTATTCCCGACGACCTCGTGGATGTCTCCAACGGACGCCTTCTCGGCAAGACCCCGCTCGGTGGCGGCTACACGCGCTGGGACTGGATGGTGGATTACCCCATCAATAGCTACGACGTCTCCCTCAACATCGGCAACTACCAGCATTTCTCCGATCGCCTCGGCAATCTGCCGCTCGACTTTTACGCCCTTCCCGCCGATCTCGAGCGCGCCAAGGCGCAGTTTGCCCAGGCCCGCACCATGCTCGATGCCTACCAGCATTACTTCGGTGAATATCCCTGGGAAAAGGACGGTTACAAACTCATCGAAGCGCCCTACTCCGGCATGGAGCACCAGAGCGCCGTCACCTATGGCAACCATTTCACCAACGGCTACCTCGGCAACGATTGGACCGGCGTCGGCATCAGTCCCCGCTTCGACTTCATCATCATCCACGAAAGCGCGCACGAATGGTTCGGCAACAGCATCACCGCCGCCGACAGCGCCGATGAATGGATCCACGAGGCCTGGGCGACCTACCTGGAAAGCCTCTACGTCGAATACCGCTGGGGAAAAGCGGATGGTCTCAAGTACCTCAACGGCTACCAGTCCCATGTGCGCAACCGCCAGCCCATCCTAGGCGTTCGCGGCATTGACGCCGCGCCGCCGCAGGACATGTACTTCAAAGGCGCGCTCATGATCAACACCCTGCGCAGCGTAATCAACAACGACAGCCGCTGGTTCAGCCTGCTGCACAATTTTTATCAGCACTTCAAATATCAGACCATTCTCACCGAGGACGTGGTGAACTATTGGAACCAGGCGACGGGCATGAATCTGACCCCGATCTTCGATCAGTACCTCCGCCACACCGCGCTACCCGTTTTGCAATTGCGCTTCGACCCCGCCGCCGGCACGGTCGTTTACCGCTGGCAAGCGGACGAAGCGGCCTTCGCCATGCCGATCGGCGTCGGCAATCCCGCACACTGGACAGTGATCACGCCCGTAACGACAACCTGGAAAACGCTCAAGACCACCCTGACCCCCGACCAGTTTCAGGTCCCTACCGATTTGTATTTCGTCAAAGTCGATCGCAATTAGGCGGCGCGGCGCGGGGCCTGATCGGCGGTCGCTGGCGGCGCTGGAATCGCGCGGCGGCCGTGGTGTTCTTCGCGCAGGCTCACCCAGGCCAACCAACCAACGCCCCCGCCAAAGCAGGCATCGGGAACCGCGATCCACCACATGCCCTCGCGCGCCAGCACCACTCCGAGTGCCACCGTCACAATACCAAGGAGAATCAAAATGTAGCGCATACATTTATTGAGATGCCGCATACCCGCATGCACGTCGGTAATCCTTATGCTTGACGCCGGAGGCGAATTGTTCCTACAATGTTCCCTCATGGCACTCAGTCTGCATCGGCACACCGCCCATCATCATCACGCCCACCTGGCGTGCCGGCGGAGCCACCGACTGTAGAATCCTGATTACAGTTGAAGCTTTTTAACCGGCCGCCGGGACCTCCCCGGCGGCCGGTTTCGTTTGTCTACAAGGAAATTCAATCTATGACCCTTGATTTTGAAAAATGCGGCGGGCTGCTCCCCGCCATCGTGCAGGAAACAGGAACCGGCGTGGTGCTCATGCTGGGATTCATGAATCCCGAGGCGTTCGAAGCCACCCGCCGCACCGGCCAGGTGACCTTCTTCAGCCGCTCGCGGCAGGAGCTCTGGACTAAAGGCGCCACCAGCGGCAACCGCCTTCGGGTGGTGAAGCTCGCAACCGACTGCGACCGCGACACCATCCTCGCCGAGGTCGAACTCGAAGGCACCGCCGTTTGCCACGAGGGTTACCGCAGTTGCTTCTTTCGCACCATCGAGGTGGCGCAGTGAACCCGGCCAAGCTTCGGCTCGGCATCCCTAAAGGCAGCTTGCAAGAGGCGACGGTGCAGCTTTTCCGCCGCGCTGGCTATAACCTGCAGATCTCCTCCCGCTCCTACTACCCGGGCATTGACGATCCCGAAATCGAATGCATGTTGATTCGCGCGCAGGAGATGGCCCGTTACGTCCAGGACGGCGTGCTCGACGCCGGCCTCACCGGGCGCGACTGGGTGCTTGAAAACCAAGCCAAGGTGTCGGTCGTCGAGGATTTGATCTACGCCAAACAGAGCTTTACCAAGGTCCGCTGGGTGCTGGCCGTTCCCGAAGCCAGCCCCGTGCGCCGCGTGGCCGATCTCGAAGGCAAGGTCATCGCCACCGAACTCGTCGAAGTCACGCGCCGCTACCTTGCTGCCCGTGGTGTCAACGCGCGGGTCGAGTTCAGTTGGGGCGCGACCGAAGTCAAGGCGCCGGATCTGGCCGACGCTATCGTCGAGGTCACCGAAACTGGCTCCTCGCTGCGCGCCAACCGCCTGCGCATCGTTGAAACCGTGCTCGAGTCGAACACCCAACTCATCGCGCATCCCGCGACACTGGCCGATGGCTTCAAGGGCGGCAAGATCTCGAGCCTGGCGCTCTTGCTGCGCGCGGCGATCGCCGCCGATGGCAACGTCGGCCTAATGCTCAACGTTGCGCGCGCCAATTTGGAACAGGTGCTGGCCGTACTGCCGGCGCTGCAGCGCCCCACCATCGCGCCGCTCAGCGCCCCCGGATGGGTCGCGGTCAATACCGTCATCGAAGAGCGCCTGGTCCGCGAGCTGCTGCCGCGCCTGAAAGCGGCTCGGGCGCAAGGCATTGTCGAGTACCCGCTGAACAAAATCGTGTTGTGAGGCTTCCCACCATGCTGAAGATTATTGATTGCCGACGCGACACCGCGGCCGCCGCGCTGAATCAGATCCTGACCCGTCCGGCTATGGACCGTCGCCGCGCCGAGCGGCGCGTAGCGCCAATACTAGCCGACGTACAAAAGCGCGGCGATGCCGCCATCAACCGCTGGTCGCGTGAACTCGACGGCGTCGCGTTCAGGCGCGTCTCGGCCTCCGAGTGTGCCGGCGCCTGGCGCCGCCTCCCGCGCGAGCTGCAACGCGCCATGACAGCGGCGGCGTGCAACATAGAGAAAGTTGCCCACTGGCAGATGCCGCGCGGCTGGAAGCGGATGGTCCAACCCGGCGTCCGCGTCGGCCAGATCGTGCGTCCGCTCGGCGCCGTCGGCTGCTACATTCCTGGCGGCCGCCATCCGCTGCCTTCGTCGGTGCTGATGACGGCCATCCCCGCCCGCGTCGCCGGAGTCGAACGCATTGTCGCAGCCTCGCCGAAGCCCGCCGACGCGGTGCTCGGCGCCGCCCACCTCGCCGGGGTTACGGAGATGTATCAAGTCGGCGGCGCGCAGGCTATCGCCGCGCTCGCCTACGGGACGGCCACACTTGCACGTGTGGACAAAATTGTCGGTCCTGGCAACTCCTACGTCACCGCCGCCAAGCACCTCGTCCGCGCCGATTGCGCCATTGACTTTCTTGCCGGCCCTACCGAAGTACTGATCGTTGCCAAAGCGTCGTCTGATCCGGCATCGGTCGCCGCCGATCTGCTGGCTCAGGCCGAGCACGACCCCGAAGCCGTCGCCTGGCTCGTAACGACATCCCGCAACCTGGCTGACGCGGTCAACGCCGCCCTCGCAAGCCAGTTTGCGGCAACTCCCAATCCCATCGCCGCCACCGCGCTGCGCGCTCGCGGAGCAGCGCTGATCACCCGCACCCTGCGCTCGGCGTTGGCGCTCTCCAACCGCATCGCGCCCGAGCACCTGACCGTTCCCGCCGAGGCGCTCGACTGGGTCACGAATGCGGGTTCAGTATTCGTCGGCGACTGGGCGCCGCAGGCCGCGGGCGACTACCTCACCGGCACCAACCACGTACTGCCAACCGGCGGCGAGGCCCGTGCCTGCGGCGGATTGTCGGTCATGGACTTCGTCAAGATCATCACCGTGCAGCAACCCACCCGGGCCGGCTTGCAGGCGCTCGCCCCGGCGATCACCGCTCTCGCGGCGTCGGAAGGCCTGCCCGCGCACGCCGCATCGGTCACGATACGCGCCGTCCGGAGGCCGCGCTAATGCCGGTTCAAATACGAGAAGCCATCATCGCGCTGCCCGCCTACCCGCCGCCCATCGCCGGCCGCACCGGCCTGCGCCTCGACTTCAACGAAAACACGAGTGGCTGCTCGCCCAGCGCGCTCCGCGCCTTGGCGGGCATAGACGGTGAAACCGTCGCTCGCTACCCCGATGTCGCAACCGCGGAGATGGCCATCGCCGCCGCCTACGGCCACTCACCCGCCTCGGCCCTGCTCACCAACGGCGTGGACGACGCCCTGCTGCTGCTGGCTCTGACCGTTCTCGAACCCGGCACCGAAGCGATCATCCCCGAGCCCGGCTTCGCCATGTACCGCTTCTACGCCGCGCAACTGGGCGCGCGCGTAGTTGCCGTTCCATTCCGCCGCAGCCCGCGCGAGTTCGTCACCGACTGCGCCGCGCTTGATCGCGCCGTGACGCCCCGTACCCGCATTATCTTTATCGCCAGTCCGAACAACCCCACCGGCCACCTCACCCCTGCCGCCGACTTGCTGGCTCTCGCCCAGCGCTGGCCGGATATCCTGATCTGCGTGGATGAGGCCTACGCCGAATTCGTCGCCGACGACGCCACTGGGCTGCTCCCCTGCGTCTTGCGCCAACCCAACCTTGTCGTCACCCGAACTTTCTCCAAAGCCTACGGACTCGCCGGCGCGCGACTCGGCTGCCTCTTCGCGCATCCCGATCTGTTGCCGGTCCTGCGCAAAGCGCACTCACCCTACAGCGTCAGCACGCTGGCGGCGGCGTGCGGCGCGGCCGCCGTAGACGACAAGGCCTGGGTGCGCGCTTATCGGCGCGAAGTGATTGCGAGCCGCGCCTTGCTCCAGACCACGCTCGACGAACTCGCTATTCCCTACTGGTGCAGCGCCGCGAACTTCGTGCTGTGCAATGCTGGAACACGGGCTCGGGAGTTGACCGCTGGGCTGCGAGCGCGCGGGGTTTTGGTGCGCGACCGGGGCGGCGACATCGCCGGCGCGGTACGCATCACCTGCGGCCGAGTGTCGCAGACCGAGTCCGCCTGCGCGGCGATCAAGGAGATTTGGCACGGATGAAACCTGTATTGGCATTTGACATGGATGGCGTGCTGGTGGATGTCACGCAATCCTTCCGCCTCGCCATCGTCGCGACGGTTGCCAGCCTCGGCGGCGGCACGGCAACCCCCGATGAAATTCAGGCGCTGAAAAACGCCGGCGGTTTCAACAACGATTGGGATCTTTCGCGCGAACTACTCCATCGCCGCGGACGCGACTTCAGCCGCCCCGACGTCATCGCCGAATTTGATGCGCACTACCTCGGCGGCCTGCGCGACCAGGAGCGCTGGCTACTGCCCGCGGCCACCATCGCCGCCTTGCGCGAGGGTTACACGCTCGCCATCTTCACCGGCCGCCCGCGGCGCGATTCCGATTACGTTCTGCGGCGCTTCCACGCGGTCGACGCCTTCGATCACGTTCTCGCGCTGGAGGACGTCGCCGTCGGCAAGCCCGCGCCCGATGGTCTGCTCGAACTGCGCCGCCGCTGCGCGCCCCAACCGCTGGCCGCCTATCTTGGCGATACAGTTGACGACGCCACCTGCGCCGCCGCCGCCGGCATCCCCTTCGTTGGTATTCTGGCGGCGACGCAGGCCCGCCAGGCCGAGTCAGCCGCGTTGTTTGGCACCAGCGCCCTGGCTACCTTTCCCGACGTGGATGCCGCCTGCAGCTGGCTCCTTACCCAGCCCCTCGCTCGCGAGGCCAGCTCATGAAGACACGCCAGGCAATGGTGCGGCGCCACACCGCCGAAACCCACATTGACCTCAAGCTCGTGCTCGACGGTCACGGCTGCTACGACGTGACCACCGGCATCCGCTTCTTCGACCACATGCTCGAACTCCTCGCCCGCCACGGCGGATTCGATTTGAATTTGCGCTGCCAAGGCGACCTCGACGTGGATCAGCACCATACGGTCGAAGATGTCGGCCTCGCCCTGGGCCAGGCTTTCGACCTAGCGCTCGGCGTCCGCCGCGGCATTCATCGCGCCGGATGGTTCGTAATGCCCATGGACGAATCCCTCGCTCTCGCCGCCGTGGACTTCAGCGGCCGCGCTCATGCGGTGACCAATCTCGCTCTCCGCGCCCGCCTTGTCGGCGACCTGCAAACCGAACTCGTCGCCGACTTCATGGACGGCCTCGCTCTCGGCGCGCGCGCCAACGTTCACGTCAAGACCTTCTATGGCCGCAGCAGCCACCACCAGATCGAGGCCGTGTTCAAGGCGCTGGCCCGCGCATTGCGCGCCGCCTGCGCCCGCGACACCCGCCTCGCGCGAGTACTGCCCTCGACCAAGGGGCTGCTATGACCGGCATCATTGATTACGGCGGCGGCAACAGCGGCTCGGTCGCCAACGCTTTGGCGCGCCTGGGCGAACCGTTCCGCCTGGTCGGAACGCTGCCTGAAATTGCCGCCTCAACACGCGTAATCCTTCCCGGCGTTGGCCACTTCGGTGCCACGCTCGCCGCGCTCGACCGCCGCGGCTTGCGCGTGCCCATGCTCGCCGCAATCGCCTCCGGCGTGCCATTTCTCGGAATCTGTGTCGGCCTGCAAGTTCTCTACGACGGCAGCGAAGAAGAGGCTACTGCTGCCGGCCTCGGCGTATGGCCGGGAACCATTCGCCGCTTCGCCCGCGGCCAGGGCTACAAAATCCCCCATGTTGGCTGGGCCGAAGTGCGCGCCGCCGCCGCCTCGCGCCTGCTCGAAGGCGTCGCCCACGGCGAGCGCTTCTACTTTACCCATTCCTATTACGCCCCGAAGAGCGCGACCACCACCGGTTTGGCGGAGTACCCAATCCCATTCACCGCCGTGGCCGAGCGCGGCAACGTGGCGGCGGTCCAGTTCCATCCCGAGAAATCCGGCGGGGCCGGAGAGCGCGTCCTTCGCAACTTTTTAAACCTCGCCGTCTCCGCGCCCGGCCCGGCGAAACGCATTATTCCCTGCCTCGACGTAATAGACGGGCGCGTCGTCAAAGGCGTTCAGTTCGGCGGCCTGCGCGACAGCGGCGACCCCGCCGAGCGCGCCCGCGCCTACAACGCCGCCGGTGCCGACGAACTGGTGCTGCTCGACATTGCCGCCACGCTCGAGTCCCGGTCCACGCTGCTCGCGACGGTGCGCCGCGTCGCCGCCGAACTACAGCTTCCGTTCTGCGTCGGCGGCGGTGTGCGCGGGCTTTCCGACGCCGCCGCCCTGCTCGTCGCCGGCGCCGACAAAGTCGCGGTCAACTCCGCCGCCCTGGCCCGGCCTGAGTTGGTCAACGAAATCGCCGCCGCCTTCGGCAGTCAGGCTGTGGTCGTGGCGATCGACGCGCGCGGCGGCGAGGTCCTGAGCCACGGTGGCACGCGACCCACCGGCCGCACCGCGGTCGCGTGGGCGCGCCAGGCGGAGGCCGCGGGTGCAGGCGAGATCCTACTCACCAGCATGGACCGCGACGGAACCCGCAGTGGCTTCGATTGCGCGCTCACCGCCTCGGTCGCCGCCACCGCTGGCATACCTGTCATCGCCTCGGGGGGCGGCGGCACCGCCAGCGACTTCCTCGAGGTCTTCGGTCCAGGCCACGCCGACGCGGCCCTTGCCGCCTCAATATTCCACACCGGCGCGCTGCCGATCGAACAACTCAAGCGCGAACTTGCGGCGGCGGGCATTCCCGTCCGCCGCACTTACTAGTGCCATGGTTATTCCCGCCATTGACCTCATGAGCGGCCGCGTCGTCCAACTGGTGCAGGGCGAGCGGCTCGCGCTTGAACGCAACCTCGATGAAATGCTCGAGACGTTCGCCGGGTTCCCCGTCCTGCAGGTCATTGACCTCGACGCGGCCAAAGGCGAGGGCAACAACCGCGCTCTGGTCGAGCGTTGCTGCCGCGCCGGTTTCCGCGTACGCGTCGGCGGCGGCCTCCGCACCGTTGAAGCCGCGCAAGCGGCGGTCGCCGCCGGCGCGGAAAAGGTCATCATCGGCACCGCGGCATGGGACAACACCGGCCCCGCTTTCGGCTTTTTAGAACAACTCCAGGCGATTGGCCGCGATCGCATCGCTCTCGCGATTGACGGCAAGTCCGGAAAAATCGCGGTCGGTGGCTGGCGCACACCGCTGGCCGTGAGCCCGTACGAGGCCATCGCCGCGCTCGATCCCTACACGTCTGGCTATCTCTACACCCACATTGACACCGAGGGCACGATGCAGGGGGCGCCGTTAGATCAGGCCCGGGCCCTGCGCTCGCGAACCGCGCGCGAGCTCACCATCGCCGGCGGCATCGCGACCATCGAAGAGATCGCCACACTCACGGCATTAGGTTGCAACGCGGTACTGGGGATGGCTATCTATACCGGCCGGCTCGATCTCAAGTCTTTAATTAAATACGCGACCTGAGCCTTAACCTCGTCCATCGGCCGCTCGGCGTCAATCACGCGCGCCAGCCCCGCCGCTTCATAAAATTCCCGCAGCGCCGCTTCCTCACGCCGATATGCCGCCAGCCGCACCCGATGCACTTCGGGGTTATCGTCGGCGCGCCGCGTCACGACCACGCCCGGCGGCGGCGGATGCAGTTTCATGTCATAAATTGTGCCGTCTATCCCGATGACGCGATCTCCGAGGCGCCGGAGCAACACCGCATCGTGGATTTCGAAAAACACCGCCGCCGCAAGATCGCAGCCGGCAAGGTGCCGCGCCTGCGGCAGTGTGCGCGGATACCCGTCAAATACCAGCGACTCGTTGGCATGACTCGCGAGAAACGCATCCACAACTTGATTCAGGAGTGCGTCCTCAACCAGCCCACCGCCGGCCACGGTGGCCGCGATGGCCATGCCGCGCTCGGTCTGTCCGCCGATTTCCGCGCGCAGCATGTCGCCGGTCGAGACGTGCAGAAAACCCTGCTCGCGCAGCAGCTTGGCCTGCGTGCCCTTGCCGCTCCCTGGAGGGCCGATAAACGTCAGGCGCAGCGGCACCTACTTTGTCCCACGCAGGTATCCGTCGGTCTTATTGATCCAATCCTCGCGTGGGGGCGTGAACACGTCAATGTCTTCGGTGTCCTCAAGCGCCAGCGCCGCGTGCGGCATGTGCGGAGGTATGCAGAGCACTTCCCCGGCCTTGACCACAATCGTCTTGCCGTCAATCGAGAATTGCAGCGCTCCGCTCATGACCCAGGTCACCTGCTCGTTATGGTGGCTGTGCAGCGGCACCTCCGCGCCTTTTTTCAGCAGAATGCGGGCCAGCATGACTTCGCTTCCGACCACGAAATGCCGCTGGATCAGCGGGTTCAGATCTTCCAGCGCAATGTCATTCCAGCGGTTGTGAGTTAACGGATTCATGGCTTCTCCTCCGAATCGGTGAGTATAGCAGGCTCTCGACGGCAAAAGAATGCGATACACTCGCCCAAAGGACGGTCGCTGACGGTTTATGAAAACATTTCTTGTCGCAGCCCTGGCATTCCTGTTCGTTGCGTGTTCCCATCGCGCTCCGGCGCCCGCCGCGGAGTCCAAACCGGTCGGCGTTGACACAGCCGCCATCGACACCTCAATCTCCCCCTGCCAGGATTTCTACCAGTACGCCTGCGGCCGCTGGGACGCCACCCACCCCATCCCCAACGACCAGACCACCTGGGGTAGCTTCAACGAACTCGCCGAGAAGAACCGCGAGGTCCTGCACAAGATACTCGACGATGCGGCCACCAACACGGCGGGCAAGGACCATATCACGCAGGAAGTCGGCGACTACTACGCCGCTTGCATGAATCAGGGCGTGATTGACTCGGCCGGCATCAAGCCGATTCAATCGGAGCTCGACAACGTCAACAGCGTGTCGTCCAAAGATGAGCTGGGCGCGGAAGTGGCGCGGCTGCAGGTCAACGGCGTGGACGCGCTGTTCAGCTTCGGCTCCGATCAGGACTTCAAGAACGCCACCGCCGAAATCGCCGAGGCCGACCAGGGCGGCCTCGGCTTGCCCGACCGCGACTATTACATCAAGACCGACGCCAAGTCAGTCGCACTGCGCCAGCAATACGTTGCCCATGTGCAGAAAATGCTTGGCCTGACCGGCGAGAAGCCGGCCGACGCCGCGCGTGACGCGCGCACCGTAATGAGCATCGAAACCGCCCTGGCGCGCGCCTCGATGGACAATGTCGCCCGCCGCGACCCCGCCTCCGTCTACCACAAAATGTCAGTGGCGCAATTCCAGGCCCTGGCCCCCGTGCTCAACTGGAAAGCGTTCTTCGCCGCCGCCGGCGGGCCCTCCTTCGACGCTATGAACGTCGCCGTGCCGGAGTTTTTCCGCGGCTTGAACGCCGAGCTCCAATCGGTGCCGCTCAACGACTGGAAGGCCTATCTGCGCTGGCACCTGGTTCACGCCGCCGCCCCCGCCCTGTCGCAGCCCTTCGTGGATGCCAACTTCGAATTCTTCGGCACCCAACTCACCGACCAAAAGCAAATCTCGCCCCGCTGGCGCCGGTGCGTCAACTCGACCGACGGCCACCTCGGCGAGGCGCTGGGCCAACTTTACGTAAAGGATAACTTCACCCCCGAGGCCAAGGCCACGATGCAGACCATGGTCCGCAACCTCGAGTCGTCCCTGGGCCGCGATATCCAGAGCCTCGATTGGATGACCCCCGCCACGAAGCAGGCGGCCGCGGTCAAGCTGGCCGCGATCGCCAATCAAATCGGCTATCCCGATAAGTGGCGCGATTACAGCTCGATCGTCGTCACCCGCGACAACTATTACACCGACCTGCGCCGCGCCAATGCCTTCGAGTGGCACCGCCAGTTGAACAAGATCGGCAAGCCCATTGACCGCACCGAATGGCAAATGACGCCGCCCACCGTGAACGCCTATTACACTCCGCTGTTCAATGAGATTTTCTTTCCCGCCGGCATTTTGCAGCCGCCGTTTTACAACCAACACCGCGACCTCGCCACCAACTACGGCGGCGCCGGCGTGGTCATCGGCCACGAGCTCACGCACGGATTCGACGACCAGGGGCGGCAATTCGACGCCAAGGGCAATCTACGCGACTGGTGGACGCCGGCTGACGCCAAGGCGTTCCAGCAGCGCGCCGCCTGCATCATTAACGAGTACAGCGACTTCAGCCCCATCACTGGGGTCAAGGTTAATGGCAAGCTCACGCTGGGCGAAAACACCGCCGACAACGGCGGCGCCCGCGTGGCTTATATGGCCATGGAATCGGCGCTCAGCGGCACGCCCGACGATCTCATGGACGGCTTTAACCGCGCCCAGCGCTTCTTCCTCGGTTTCGGCCAGGTGTTCTGCGAGAACATCCGCCCCGAGATGGCCCGCCTGCTCGCCACCGTAGATCCGCACTCGCCCGGACGTTTCCGCGTTGACGGCGTTGTCACCAACATGCCCGAGTTCGCCGCCGCCTTCAAATGCGGCCCCACGACGCCGATGGCGCCCAAGCCGCAATCCTGTCGCGTCTGGTGAGGCTACTGATTGTGCCCGAGTGTGATCTTGTAATCGGGCCAGCAGTCGAGCGGGTCGGGAGCGTCGAAGAACGTAAAGCCGCCCCCGCCGCCGCCCCGCCCGGCGAGCGCGGCGTTTAGGCCCGAGGGCGCGAACTTCGGATCCAGCAACTTGCCGATTCGGTCGCTCGAAGCTTCCAGGTGCGCGCGCGTGGCCCGGTCCTGCGCCTTGGGCGTCGCGCTCCGGATCTCCGCCTGCAACGATTTCAACTCGTCCCGCATCAGGCCTTGCGGTTCCATCATCGCGCCGCCCTCTTCGGCCAGTTTCACGCCCAGAACTTCGATATAGCTGTCCTGCAGATTGCGTCGATAAGGGTCAATTGAAACAGTTGGCTGCGCGAGCTCGCTCCATATCCCGTGTCGCAGGTCGGCCAGGAAGTCAACCGGCGCATAGGCCTTGGCGCCGTCCTCGGCCTGCAGTTCGACCATGCGCTTGAGGCGCGCGTCTTGCAGCAGGCGGTTGAGCACGGCAAGCTGGCTGGTGCGAATCAACTCGAGCGTCCCCGTCGGCTCGAACATGCGCGTGATCTTGGGTTGTATCAGAAACGTCGGCGTGGCGAAAGCATTGGCGTTCAAAAACGCCACCGCCGCCGCCTGGCGCTGCCGCGACTCCGGCGTAAACTGCACCCCCGTCTGGTCGTTGTGTTTGTCCTGCGAATCCACGCCGCCCACGACGACGGCGACGTGCCCCATCTCCAGCACCCATTGGCCCAGAATGCGGCTGTAGACTTCATGTAAGCGGTCATAGGGCTGGCCCGGTTTGGCGGTGGCCGCCGGCACCAGCAGGTTCATCACCCGCTGCAAGTTCTTCAGCCCCATGCCAGTCGAGTAGACCGCGTCCTGATCGCCGACGGCTTCAGTGTTCTCGCCCGGATCGGAGGCATCGGAGTGATCGGTCGAGAAACGCAGCCAAGGCGTTGCATCCTGCTCGCGCGACCAGCGGTCGAGCGTGTCCTTTTCCGCATCCGGCGTTGTCGCGCCTGGAATCGGCGCATAACCCCAATGTGTCGCCCACTTGTCGTAGGGGCCGACCTTGGGGATCAAGTCTTCCGGCGGAATCTTGTCGCTCGGCTGCGCCACATAGTTAAAGCGCGAATAATCCATCAGCGTGGCCACATGCCCCATCGTGTGCAGCCATTGCGGGTCGCGCAGTCTGGTGGCGTCGTAGAGCGCGCTCGATTTCATGTTGTGCTGGAACCCGAGCGTGTGGCCGACTTCGTGCGTAATGACGTACTCGAGTAACCGCCCGGTGAGTTCGTCGGGCAGCGGAAGCTGAGCCGCCCGCGGATCGAGCGGGCCAACCTGAATGAAATACCAATCCGAGGCCAGATTCAGCACATTCTGGTAAAGCTGGATCTGCGCGTTGAGAATTTCTCCGGTGCGCGGATCGTGGATGTTCGGCCCCACCGCGTTCTCCGTGGTCGAGGGCAGCCACCGCACCATCGAGTTGCGCATATCCTGCGGACTCCACGTCGGGTCCTCCGCCGGCGTCGGCGCATCCTTGGCGATAATGGCATGGCTGAACCCGGCCGCTTCAAAGGCGGGCTGCCAGGCCTCGATGGCGCGTTTGACCCATGGACGCCACTTCATTGGCGTCGCCGGATCAATGTAATAGATGATCGGCTTCACCGGGTCGGAGATGGCCGCGCTCGGATCCTTTTTCACCAGCCGCCAGCGCGTGATGTAGGTGCGCAGCGGCGCCTTGGGCTCGTCGCGGCCGAAATCCTGTTGCGTCAAATTGAAGTAGCCGACGCGGTCGTCAAAGAGGCGCGGCATCATTTTGTCTTCCGGTAGTTTGATCATGCTGTAATGCATGAGCACGGTTTCGCTGGGGCTGTTGGGTCCCCGTCCCCCACGGCCGGCCGCGGGCGCCGCGCCGCCCCCGCCGGGTGTGGCGGGAGGGTTGGTG
>JANWLQ010000212.1 GCA_025450725.1 Terriglobales bacterium | reverse complement strand
TGCGCGGCGTCCGGGCGCTGGAAGACGATCTTGCCGCCGACGATGGTGTAGAGGACGCGGGTGCGGAGGCTGTCGTGGGCGGGAAGCGTAAGCAGGTTTCCCGAGATCACATCCAGGTCGGCGCGTTTGCCGGGAGCGAGCGAACCAAGGTCCTTGTCCTCGAAGATCGCGTAGGCGTTGTTGGCGGTATAGGCGCGCAACTCTTCCATACGGGTCTTGGCTTGCGCCGGATAGAACAGGGTTCCGTTGCCCTCATCGCGGGTGACGCCGCAATAGAAATTGGCGATCGGATTGGTATTTTCCACCGGCGTGTCGGTGCCGTCGAGCACCATGGCGCCGCTCTGGATCAACGAGTGCCACACGTAGGCGCCTTCCTGGGCGCGCTGCACGCCGAGGCGGGGAACAACATAGGGCGCATCGGAGCAGGCGTGGATGGATTGCATTGACGCAATCACATGGAGCTGGGCGAAGCGGGGGATGTCGCCGGGCGCCAGATGCTGGGCGTGTTCAATGCGCCAGCGCAGGTCGCGGGCGGCGGGATCGGCCGCGAATATCTGTTGGAAGAGATCGAGCGTTTCATGGTTGGCGCGGTCGCCGATGGCGTGGACCGAGACCTGAAAACCGTCGTGGGCGGCGAGTTCCGCCATCAGCCGGATGTCGCTCATGGCGACCACGTTCTTGCCGGTGATGCCGGGCGCGTCGCTGTAAGGCTGGAGGAACCAGGCGCTGCGCGTTCCCAGCGCGCCATCGGAGGCGATCTCGCCGATGCCGCGGACGGTGAGGTGATCGTCGGCGAAGCCGATGAGCTTGTGCCGCGCCAGTTGGGCGTTGAGGGCGGCCTCCGAGTCCCTGACGTTGATGTAGAGGCGCATGGGAAGCCCCTGCGCTGCTTGCTGCTTAAGCCAATCAATGGTTTGGAAGGTCTGGCCCATGTCAACGAAGGTGGTGACGCCCTGGCTAATCTCATTCTGGATGGCGCTGTCGAGCGCTTGGCGCTGCATCGCCTCGCGGCTGGCCGGGGAAAGCGTGTTTAGATAGGCGCTATAGGCGCGGTGCACGGGCGCCGAGGCGGTGTCGCGCAGCATGCCAATGGCGTTGCCCTGCGAATCGCGAACGATGGTGCCGCCGGGCGGGTCGGGCGTTTGACGGGTGATGCCGGCGAGGCGCAAGGCTTCGGCATTGGCGATGATGCCGTGTCCGCTGGCGTGCTCGAGCATGACCGGGTTGTGGGGCGAAGCAGCGTCGAGCGCGGCGGGCAGCGGCAGGCCATCCACGTTGGGCTGCGGCGGGTGCTGCCACTTGCTTTGCTGCCAGCCCGCGCCAAGAATCCATTCGCCGGGCTTGGCTTTGGCGGCGGCGGCGCGGACCATGGCCACGATCGCGTTCCAGTCAGGAGCGCGCCGCAGGTCGAGCTCGGTGCGATCGGTACCGGTCCCCATCAGGTGGCCGTGGCCCTCGATGAAACCGGGCATCACGAAGCCGCCGTGCAGGTCGAGAACGCGGGTATGCGGGCCGGTATAGGCGGCCATGTCGGCGTCACTGCCGAGTGCGACGATGCGCCCGGCGCGAACGGCAAGCGCTTGGGCCTGGGGACGGGCGTTGTCGAGCGTAACGATTGTGGCGTTGCGCAGGACCAAGTCGGCGGGAGTGGCGAGTGGCGTGGGCGCGGCGAAAGCCGGCACGCAGAACAAGGCGGCGAGAAGAGCGACGAGATAGTGGCGCACGAATGGTCTCCGGGCTTCCACTGTAGAGCCGATTCGCGCGCCAGGCAAGACCTTACGGTGTGACCGTAGTCGCGCGGCCGTGGGTTTCGCCGCGCAACCAGATGTAAAGCGGAGCATGGGGCGCAGGCGGCGGCCAGGGCATGACGATGGCCAGGGTTTGGGTGGCACCCTCGGCGCCCGTTACGCGCATGGGGATGCCGGTGACGGCGAGGCCCACGTCGGGCGACCACCCGGTCCTGGCGATTAACTGCAAGTTGTCGCCGTGCAGTTCGCCGGCGAACTCGCCCGGCGCCGGGCCCTGATTGGAAAGCGTGAGCGCCTTGATGCGCGGTAGTTGTACGACGACCCCAAGGTCAAAGGCGTCGGAATCGCCGACGGCATCATCGGCGATCGTCATTTGTAGTTGGCAGCCGGGCCGGCCGACGGTGCCGGGGATGGCGGCGAGATAAAACAGTCCGCTGCCGGCGGCCGCCAACTCGAGCGCCCCCGAGTTCTCGCCGGGATGGAGCGTCGCCGCAGCAAGTTGCTGGTCGGGCGACTGGCACTGCAAGCGAACCGCCAGGGCCGGTGGAGCATGGTGCACGGTGAACGCGAAATTCACGGTGGCATCGGCGGGGAGCTCGCCGGGAACCAGTGCCACGGTCTCGCCGGCGTTCACAGTCTGGTGGACGTCGCCAATGCTCGGGCGAGGCGCGAGCACATCAATGGTGGCGCTCTTGGCGAGCGGCTGCGGTCTTCCCGTGACGTAGATGCTGGCGTTGAGCGTTTGGCCGGCGGCGGCATCTGGCGGCAGGGCAAGCCGCGCGGTGCGCTCGTGAAGCCCTTCAGTCGGAACGGTGGCCGGAAGCGGATCGAGAGTTACGTTTGCGCCGGGGCAGGCGAGGCGGGCGACGCGCTCGAGGTGGCTGCCGCGGAGAGTAATTTCCTGAGATTTTTCACCTAAGTTGCCGCGCAGCGGTTCGACCACGGGATCGGGAGGTTCGACCGTGAGCGGGAGCGTGCGCGCCTCACCGGCCGATTGGCGAAGCCGGAGTTGGTAGGCGCCGGGGGCGAGCGCGGCTGTGGCCAATTTCACGGTGAGGCTCTGGCGGTCGGCAGAGAGGGTGAACGGGAGAACGATGGCTTTAGGCAGCAGCTCGACCTTGTTCACGAAAGAGAAATCGGCGCCGGTGACGGTGACCGGGGTATCGCCTCCGCCGGCGACCACCGGCGGTTCATCGTTGAGGCGCGCATTGGCGAGCGGTGTGGGCGGCCGCACGGCGACTGCACCCTGCACCTGAAGCGGCGTCCAATCCCAGAGCGCGGCGAGGTGGTAGTCGCCGGCGGGCGGACTGACGTGGGTGAGATCGAGCGTGAGGGTGTCACGTAGCGGCCCTGGGGCGACATCAACCGAAATTGGCACCGGAACGCCAGAGGCGGGTACCAACTTCCAAGCGCGTGCGCGACCGAGGTCGCGAAGCTGGGCCACGCTGGCGCAGGTGACTTCGATCGAGGCTTGCGCGCCTGTGGGAACAACGGCGCCCTGGTTCTTTGCGAGTTCCACGGCCGGCACCGAGCCGCCAGGGAGCTTGGACATCCATATGTAGACGGTGTGCTGGTTGGGCGGCGGTGCAACGTTGGCGGCGCAGAGTCGCGCGGGCGTGGCGTGGGTCTGGGCGAAGGCGCCCTGGAATTGCGTGCCGGGGAAGAGGCTCTGGTGCAAGGCGCGGAACAGCGGCATGGTGTCGGTTGCCAGCCCCATTATCGGCCCGAAATAGAGACTGGCCAGCGCAGCGGCGGTACTGGTGGAACCGGCGGAAAGGCTGTTGGGGCTGGGCGCGCTTTGCTGGGCGGTGGGAGGCGCCACCGCCGTCAACAAGACCGCGGCCTGTTGGTCGGGCGAGAGAGCAGGGTTTGCTTTGGGCATGCTCACGCCGTAGGTGGCGGAGTACTGCTTGAGTAGAGTGTCGAGCGAGAGCGAGCCGGGTGGCGAATTCTCGTAGCGCGCAAGGAGCGCGACCAGGGCCTCGACGCGCGACGTTTCCTCGGCGTAGGCGATGAAGTGCATTTGCAACTCGGGGTGTTTGCTGAGCAGGGAACGAGTCTTATTCGCGTTGAGACCGTTGGGGCCAAAGAGGAACGCCACCGCTCCGATGCGGTCGGGAACCCGCCACGCGGCGGGGCGGTCGGCGCGACTGGTGAACACGGTCAGCTCGGCGCTGGCGTCGTTCGAAGCGGGGATCAGTATGGTTGCGACTCGGGCAGAGTTGTGCCAGACCGCCGGGAGGGCCTGTGGGGTGTAATGCAGAATGTCGCCCTGGTCGAGATTATTGACGTCGGCCAGCGGGACCGGATCGGTCTCGCCGGGCGGCTGTACAGTTAGTTCGAATCCGGTGACCAGGCGGCCCCCAGGGCAGGGAACACCCTGCGCGAGCGTGGCCGGAGCCCAGGGAAGTGCAAAAAGGATGAGACAAAAACAGGCTGCGTTGCGGACTCGCATTCCACCTCTTTCCAGTGCTGATTGCTTCTATTGTACTTTGGTGGAAGCTGGGATCTTGCCGCTGTGGTAGCGGGTGCTGGCACTGCGCTTAGTCGAGGGCGGTGATCACATCATCGGTAGAGCGGACGCGAGCGAGGCGCGGGAAGATCTTTTCGAATGCGAAGCGGTGCTGCTCGGCGTCTTGAGCAGCGCAGGCGTCTTCGACCACGACAAAGGCGAAGCCGAGGCCGGTGCCCTGGCGGGCGGTTGACTCGACTCCAATATTGGTCGAGATGCCGCCGAGTACGACGGCGTCCACGCCGCGGCTCTTGAGCTGCTCGGCGAGATCGGTGCCGGCGAAGGCGCCCCAGTGGCGCTTTGTGACTAGGATATCGCCGGGCTGGAAGCCGGCGGATGGAACGATATCGGACGCGGCGGCGGGCAGCGGTTTGTCGCCCCGGGGCATCGGCTGGTCAACCGGAAGGTTCAAGAAGTCGTTCATGTTCACTCGCACGTAGACGACGGGCGCACCGTGGGCGCGAAAGGTCTCGGCCAGCCGGCGGGAATTTTCGACGACTTGCGTGGCGGGATGCGGCGCGGTGTCTCTGCCGACGATTGCGTTCTGCAGGTCAATAAGGACGAGCGCGGTCTTCTTTGGGTCTAGGTGCATTCTTCTCAAAGCTTATCAGTGGCGGGTTGCGCCGAGGCGGAAGCGGAGGAACACGACCACGCCCTGCGGGTGCGAGCCGTAGCTGGAACGAAGGGGCGCCGGAGTTGCGTACCAGGTCCACTGCACACCGAGCGCGGGCGCCAACCAATTGGGCGCGGGCAGATCGCGGTCGTACCCAAACGAATAGGCCTGCACGCGGCCCAGAAAATGTTCCGCGAAAGCCAGCGGCAGGGGCGCTTCGCCCAACTGCAGCTGGTTGGTTTTGTCGGCGTTCTCGATTCGCGTCCACGCATGATTGCGGCCGGCAAAACCGAGAGTGGATTCGAGCAAGTAGCCGTTCAGGATGTTGTGTCCACCCACGTCGCGAGTTCGACCCCACAACAGCGTGTTGGCCCAGTCGCCGTTGGCCAGCGGACGGTTGTACATGATCGAGGCGGTTTGGCGGAACTGGTTCCCAGCGGGGAAGAGTGCTTCGGGACTCTTGATGTGAGCTAGCGAGTACTGCGCGGCCCAATTTCCGCCGGGCGCAAAGTTCACGCGCGACGACCAGGAATCAATGCCGCCGGTTTGCAAGTTCCAGCGGTTTTCGTTGGGCTCGCGTCCGTGGAACAGCGAGGCTTCGAGGCGCACGCCGCGGTAGCTCGCACCGGCGGTCAACACGTCGGCCGCAACGTGAGTGGAATCTTCGAGATGGTGCCCCAGAGGCGCGATGGGATCTTCGGACGCCGACTCCCGATGCGGAAACGCGGTTGGTCCAATCGCCGGATCGCCCATGGGCGCGGCATAGAGCGAGATCATTGTGTGTTCGCCGAGCTTGAGATCGTAGAGCGCGGCAAGCTCCATGAAAAAGTTATGGGGATGCTGTCCGTCAACGATGGGCAAGCCGAAGGCGGTCTCGCCGGTTTGCAATAGCTCCGGATAGCGGCGATCGGTAATGGTGAGCGGTTCAAGGCTGAGCATCGCGCGCAGCGTAAGCTTGCCGGGCCCGAGGCGGCGCTGGGCCATGGCCATCGCCCAGTTGGGCGAGAACAGCTTGTCCGCACCCCGAGCGCCGGACTGCTCTTGCAAGGCGACGAACCCGAGGGCGTGCGCCATCAACGTCCAACCGTCGCGGGTGGTCATCAGCATGGGCGAGGGCGTTGACTCGGGTTGAAAACTGGTGCCCGAGGCGTCGTGGCTGGCAAATGGGTCGGCCGTCATTTTCGTGCCGGGCATCGCGGGCATGCCGGGCATGCCGGCCATGTTGGGCATGCTGGACATCGTTCCCTGGCCTGCCAGAGAAATGTTGAACAACATCAGGACCGGCGCTATCGCGAGCGCAGTATAGGACAAGCGCATGGAATCTCCCGCCGGCCGCACGCGGCGACCGTGAAACTGGTTCAAAGCAATCGTGGAAAAACGGTTGAGCGGGCGTCTAGATGCGCAATGTCACGGAGCGAAGCGGGCGCGGAATAGCGAACTTGCTTGGCGCCCATTCGGCATGGTAAGGCCGGCGTAGCGCGGGATCAGGCTGGGTCGCGGCGCAAACGACAACCGGGGCCGGCACCAACGCCGGGCGCGTAGCCGAGCGTAAAAACACGGCGGACGCGTCAGCGGCTATGCAGCAACGATGCGTCTTTTGTTGTGGCATCGGCTGTGGCATCGAAGGCATGCCGCACTGCGATGTCGCAGTGAATGTGGGCAGCAGCGTGGCGCACAAGCACTGGGCCGGCAGCAGAGCCATGAGCAGCAGCAATCCCAGCACGCGCCAATGATCTTGCCCGACCCGCATGAGAGCGAGAATAGCACGGGCGCTTGGGACGACTTTCAGTGCTTGGCGGCGGCCACGTCGGCGTCGAGTCGGGCTGCGCCGGCGTCGGCTTGCTGAATGTAATCGTTCGCCACGCCCACCATGCCTTGCGTGGGCGGGAAGTAGGAGGAATCGATGCGGTTGGCAATCCGCCATAGCCATGAACGCAGCATGTCGGGATATACCAAACTTCCCTCACCCGATTGAATTTGCAAATCCACCAGGCCGTTGATGTCAGAGTCGAGCTTAGAGATCGCCGCCGGCGAGCCGCCCGACTTCTGCAGAGCGCTCCGGGCATCGATGGCGCGATTGAGACTCGTATCCATTTTGTCGGTGGCCTGGTGCAGCCGCATCAGCAGATCGAAGCGCTGTTGCAGTTCCGCCTGGGTGGTGTGCAGGTTGGGGTCGAGCTTGACGGTGAAGGGCTGCTTCTGGGTGAAGCTGCCGTAGGTCAATGTCACCTCGTAAGTTCCGGGTAGGACGGCTGGGCCGACCAACTCACCGTTCTGCTGGGTGTAGCGGTAAATGCCATTGACCTCGGTGGCGTCCGGGTAGCGCATGTTCCACTGGAAGCGGTTCATGCCGGGGTGCAGGGGCACGGAGCGTCCCGCCGCGCCGCCACGTTCTCCACCGCCAGCTCCGCCGCCGCGGCCGGCGGGCTCAGGCGCCAACGGCAGCATGTAGCTGTTGATCAGTTGTCCGCTCGGGGTGGTGAAGGTGAGCTTGACCGGCGTGCCTTTGGTGTAGTCGGAAGGCAATTGGAAAAAGACGGTCGTGCCTGGCGCCAGGCTTTCGCCCAGGCCGCCACCGCGCCCGCCGCCGAAGCCGCCTCCACCGGCGACGAGCCAGGCCTGTTGCGGCTTGAACAGGTAAGCCGCCGACGGTATTACCTTGGCATCGCTCAAGTGTTCAAGAAATTGCAGATCGTCGAGAACCCAGAAGGCACGCCCGAAAGTCGCGAGCACGACGGCGTGCTGCTGGGCTTGAATCTCGATGTCGTTCACTCGAACCGCGGGCAAGTTGAGGGTCAACGGCTGCCATTGCTGACCACCGTTGAGACTGAAGTAGACGGTGCGGCTGGTCGCGGCGAACAGCAAGTCGGGATCGTTCGGGTCCTGACGCACGCTCTCGACGTACTCGTTTTGCGGCAGGCCTGATGTCATGTCGGACCAGGTCTTGCCGTAGTCGGTCGTCTTGTAAACGTAGGGGTGGAAATCATCCCAATCGTAGCGGCTCGCCGACAGGTATGCGGTACCTTCGCGGGAGTGCGACGGTTCGATGCAGGTCACGGTGGACCACATCGGAAGATTGGGAGGTCGCACCGGGCTCCAGTGCGCGCCGCCGTTGGTGGTCACATAGACGAGGCCATCGTCGGAACCGGTCCAGATTACGTTGTCCATCAGCGGGGAAAAAGCGATGGAGGAAATGGTGTCGAACATTTCCTCGCCGGTCACGTCCTTGCTAATCGGGCCGCCGGGACGCAGTTGCTTGGTCCGGTCATTGCGCGTCAGGTCGGGGCTGATCTCTTTCCAATGGACGCCTTTGTCGAGCGTCACCAGCACGACTTGCGCTCCCATCACAAACTCGTTGGGGTTGTGGGGATTGAACACCGCGGGGTGGTGGTTCCAGCCGAATCGGTACTTGATGTCCTTGCCGCCGGAGCCGAACTTGAACGCGGGCCAGGCGCTGACCAACTCGGTGGTGCCGGCGTGCTTGTCGTCGCGCCACTCGTCGCTGTAATAGCCGCTGGCGTAGGTAATCCAGGGCTGGCCGGGGGTGGGCACGACCCAGCTCATCTCGCCGCCGCGGACGGTGTTCCACACCGGCGTCGGCGCGGCGCTCGGGCCTGTGACCGAGCTGCGGTCCTGCTGCGCGCCATAGATGTGGAAAGGAAACTGGTCGTCGAGGTTGGCGTGATAGAACTGGCCGGTGGGCTGGTTGTCTTCCGAACTCCAGGTCTGGCCGCCGTCGCGCGACACCGCCGCGCCGCCGTCGTTCCCCTCGATGAGAACCTGGGTGTTCTCGGGATTGACCCAGAAGGCGTGATTGTCGCCGTGGGGCGGGCGTAGCGTGTCTAGTGTTTTGCCGCCGTCGTGCGAGACGTAGACGCCGACGTTGGGGAGATAGATCGTATTGGCGTCCTTCGGGTCGGCAAAGACGTGGTTGTAATAAAAGGCGCGCTGGGTGATTTCCTGGCTGAGGCTAATCAGCTTCCAGCTTTGGCCGGCATCGTCGGAGCGGAACAGGCCGCCGGCCTGGCCCTGGTAATCGGCCTGAATGAGCGCGTAAACGACGTTAGGTTGGCTGGGCGCCAGCGCGAGACTGACCTTGCCGAAAATGCCGGTGG
>JANWLQ010000211.1 GCA_025450725.1 Terriglobales bacterium | reverse complement strand
GCGCCACGGTCGTTGTCATCAAAGGCGTGCAGGGGCTGGTGAACGTCGCCGACCAAGTGGATGATGTAGGCGAGCGCGACGGCGGCATCTTCATGGTTGCGTAACTCGCGGGTGTATTTCGCGATCGCATCGGTGACGCAATCGCCGTGGCAGTAATCGGTCGTGCGTTTGGCAACGGGCGGAATATTTATGTAGTGCTCCTGGCTGTTTTGGCGCTGCCCATCGGGCCAGGAAGCCACAGCGGCGATGAGCGGCAGCCCGTCCTTGGGGCAGCCGCGGATGGCGGCGAAGGAACCCGAGGCCAAAATCCGGTTTACTTGCCGGGCCGCTGAAGGGGTCAGATGCCGCCAGGCAATAAGAGCAATGATCTGGTGGCCGCGACAGCCCCACGCACGCGCCGAGGGGGGCGCAAAGCTCGCGGCGGCGAGGACGAGAAGGCAAGCCAACTTTTTCACGGCATGGGCTCGCTGAGACTCGCGGTGACGGTGTCATAGCTGGGAGCGGCGGCGATAGCGGTGTAGGTGCCGGGGCCGCGCAGTTCCTGGGCGATGTCGCGAAGCGCGCCGAGAGCGGCGCGGTAGGGCCCGGAGCCGAGGCTGATGCGGCGCACGCCGAGTGCGTGCAATGCCGCAACCGGCGGGGCCGTCGGGGTGCCAAGTATATTGAGCGCGCCAGGGCTAGACTGGAGCAGCGCGCGGATGGCGGCCGGATCGGCGAGGCCGGGTACGAAGATACAGTCGGCACCGGCGGCGCGATACGCCTGGGCGCGCTTCACCGCTTCGGCAAAGGCGGTGGGCGGTGCCGGCTTGAGGAAAAGCGCGTCGGTGCGGGCGTTGATGACGAGCGGCACGCCGGCGGCCGCAGCGGCGGCGCGCAGTTGGACGATGTTCGCGACTTGGGTTTCGAGCGGGACGAGCGTCGAGCCGTCGTTGGCGAGGTCTTCCAAGTTGAGGCCGGCGGCGCCGACGGTGATTAACTCCCCGGCAATGGCGGCGCCTTCGAGATCGTAGCCGGCTTCGAAGTCGGCTGTGACCGGCACCGCAACCGCATTTGTTATGCGCGCGATAGCGGCCAACATTTCGACCACGGGAATACGCTGACCGTCGGGATAGCCGAGCGAAAAGGCGATGCCGGCGCTGGTCGTGGCAATGGCGGGGAAACCGGCGTCCTCGAGCAAACAGGCGCTGGCGACGTCCCATGCATTGGGCAGGAGTAGTACGTCGGGCCCTTGGTGCAGCCGGCGCAGGGTCTGGGCTTTATCGCGGAGGGTCATTCTGACCCATCTTACTGGTGTATCCTTGCGCGATGAGAAAGATTGCCGGTTTATTTTCGCTGCTACTGGCGTTGGCGTCTGTTGCCGCGGGGCAGCAAGCGCCGCGACAGACCGAAGCCGATGCCTATACGCGCTATGAGTTGCTGGCGCCGGATTCGGCCAGCTTCAAAATTTATTACGAGATCACCGCCACCACGGCGGGAGCGAAGTACTACTACAACCCGATTCGGGCGGGGAGCACGGCGAGCGATGAAGCCGTCTACGATGCCATGACGGGCACTCCACTCAAGTTTGCCGTGGTGACCGCGGCGGAGGCGCGGCAGGACCCGATGATGGCGCGGGCGAATGATTCGATGGATTACATCAAGGTGACGCTAGCGCGGCCGGTGCCGGAGGCGGGCGAGGGGCGGATTCGGATTATTAAAACGTATAAGGACGCGAAGAGCTACTTCCAGCAGGGCGGCGAGATTGTGTTCAACCGCCCGCTGGGCATTCAGCGGAATCAGGTGGTGCTGCCGCCGGGGTATCAGCTCACCTCGTGCAACGTTCCGTCGCAGGTGCTGATTCAACCTGATGGACGCATCGCGATTAGCTTCATGCACGCGGGCTCGGGCGAGGCACCGCTGATTCTGCACGCGCGACTGGGCGCGGCGACCACCCCGCCGCGGGCGCTGACCACGCAGCGAAGCTGGGAGGCGCCCGCCAGCCAGGGGCCGACCGAACGTTCGCGATTGAGCCAGCGGGCGCTGCAGGACCGGGACATCGTTTATTTTCTCGACTCTCCCGAGACGCATGCGTTCAGTCTGTATCACGACTACACGGAAAGCGATCCGGCGGCGCATGCTTACTACAATGTTGTCCGCGAGGGCAGCACGGTTTCGAATCCTTCGGCGTATGTGCTCGACACCGGTGAAAAACTCGACGCGAGGGTGATGACTGGATCGGAGCTGAAGGCCGCCCGCATTAACCCCGGGGAAACGGTCGGTGATGCAACCCAGGTTGTCGTGATTCCGTTCACGCCGGTAAAAGCGGGGGCATCGGTGCGGCTGCGCATTTCCGAGACCTACACGGCTCCGGCCAGCTACCGGCTGGAAGGAGACGAATTGGTATTTGACCGAAGCTTCGGACGACCCAGGAATGCCGTGGTGCTGCCGGCGGGATGGTATGTGACCGACAGCGCGTCGCCGGCGATGGTGCGGCAGCTTCCGGATGGACGCATCCGTTTGGATTTCTGGAATGACCGAAACGACAGCCTCGGGGTACTGATCAAGGCCCGGCATGTGATCGGGAATTGAGTTAGATTAAGGGAATGCGTAACACCTACCTCGTTGCCGCCGCGATCCTCGCGTTCGGCGCCGTCGCCATGGGGCAGACAAATCCCGCCGAGAAGACCGCCGAGCAGGAATTCAAGAACATACAAGTGTTTCAGGGCAAGCCGGCGAATGAGCTCATTCCGACCATGAACTTCATGGCCAGCTCGCTGGGGGTGGAGTGCGCCTTCTGCCATGCGGCGCCGTTCTCCGCCGATATAAAGCCGCAAAAAGCAACCGCGCGGAAGATGATCCAGATGGTGTACGCGATCAATAAGGACAACTTCGGCGGTCGCAACCAGATTAACTGCTTCACCTGCCATCAGGGGCATTCACGCCCGACCAGCGCGCTGAACATCGCGGCCGATGCCGTCGCGGCGAGCGCGTCCGCGCCCGCGGCGCAAGCGCCATCGGGCCGGGGCGGCGCCGCGGGCGCTGGGGCGGCGAAACCAGAGCTGCCGACGGCGCAGCAAATTCTTGACAAGTACCAGGCGGCGCTGGGTGGCGCCGCGGCGCTCAATGGCATCAAGAGTGAAACCGTCACCGCGACGCGCGTGGCGGGTGACAATAGCTCGCCGGAAACGGTTATTCGCGCCGATGGCAAGCTGCTCATCACCGGCGACCGCGGCGGCTCGAAAGTGAAGTCGGGCTACGACGGCACCATGTATTGGAACGGCACGGCCAGCGAGGCGCGCAGCGATTCAGCGGCGCAGTTGGCACTGGATTTGCCACTGTACCCCGGCGCGGGCCTGAAGGCCGAAGGCGCGCGCGTATTCGGCGAGGCGCCGCTGGACGGTAAAACCGCCTACCTCGTCGCTGTGCGCTCACCTGACGGCGCGGCGCGGTATTACTTCGACAAGGACAGCGGCTTGCTGCTGCGGATCATCACCGGCGCGCCGACCTACCTGGGCACGCTACCATTGCAGGTGGATTATTCCGATTACCGCGCGGTGGAGGGAGTCAAGCTGCCGTTCGCCAGCGCCTGGAGCGATCACACCCGGACCTGGGAGCGCAAGGTTTCGGACATCAAGCTAAATGCACCCGTGGACGCCGCGGTGTTCGTACCGCCGCCGGCGCCGGCTCCCAAGCCATAACCGGTCCTTTGCTGAAAACGGCGATCGTCGTTTCGCTGGTGTTGGCAGGGTCGGCGGCGGCCCAGGCCAGAGGGCACCGCCCGGAGGGGCCCTGCGACATCTACGCGCGCGCCGGCGACCCCTGTGTTGCGGCGCACAGCACGACGCGCGCGCTTTCGTCCACCTATAACGGACCGCTCTATCGGTTGCTGCGGCAATCGGATGGGCGATCGCTCGACATCGGCTCGGTGCGACCCACGGCCCGGGACCGGGGAGGCTACGCCGACGCCGCGGCACAGGACCGTTTCTGCGCCGACACCCGCTGCTGGATCACTACGATTTACGACCAGAGCGGCAACCACAACGACCTTACCCAGCCGCCGCGCGGTGGGTTCAGCGGCCCCGCGATGGGCGGATTCGATAATATCCCGCTGGCCGACATGGCGCCGGTCAGCGTCATGGGGCACAAGGTTTACGGCGTGTTGATCGAGCCGGGCATGGGCCTGCGCAATGATCGTCCGCGAGGAACGGCGGTGGACGACCAGGCGGAGGGCCAGTACTGGGTCATCAACGGGCGGCATTTTAATTCCGGCTGCTGCTTCGATTATGGCAACGCCGAAATTGACAGCCGCGACGACGGTAACGGCACCATGGAGGCGCTTTATTTTGGCAACGCCGACGCGTGGTATCACGGCACCGGGCCCGGGCCCTGGTTGATGACCGACCAAGAAAACAATCTGGTGGGATGTGTCAATCCGGAGGGCGACACATTCAAGCTATGCTCGCAACTGCCGACGGTCAACTGGCGCTTCGTGACAGCAATGGCCAAGGGCGAAGCGCACCACTGGACTTCGCTTGGCGGCGACGCACAGCAGGGCAGGCTGGCACTCCTGTTCGACGGACCGCGCGTGGATGCAAGCTACGACCCGATGCGCAAGCAGGGCGCGATTCTGCTCGGCAACGGCGGGGACAACAGCGACAGCTCGCAGGGGACCTTCTATGAAGGAGCCATGACCGCCGCCGGCACCTTCCCTACCAACGCCACCGACCAACTGGTGCAAGCGAACATCGTAGCCGCCGGGTATGCCGTTGCGCCGCCGGTTTCGCCCGGGATGGCCGCGGCGCACATCCACAGCACCGTCAAGATCAATGAATTCAGCGCCAGTGCAACACAGCCGTTCATCGAACTCTACAACGCCGGTGGGAGCGCGGTTGATCTTTCGAACTGGACGTTGACCGAACACGCCTCGCGGCAGGCGATCTTCTCGAGCATCCACATTCCGGCCGGCACGAAGATGCCGGCGCGCGGATTCTACCTGCTCGGCTTGTCGAACTCGGGTCTCGCGGTGGATGCGCGCGCCGGCGACGCCACCATTTACGTCAGGAGTATCACGGGTATGAAGGCCGGCGATGAGATTACGATTGGCGACGGCGCCGGCGCGGAACATCGCACGATCGCGAGCCTGGGAACGGCCGCCGGCGAGCCGACCACAATCTGGCAGCCGCTGCCGGACGGACCGGTGATGACGCTGGCGGCGGGCGCGACCAATGTGCCGGTCACGAGCGTCGCGGGTATGGAACCGGGCGAGAAGATCGCGCTCGGCTAT
>JANWLQ010000210.1 GCA_025450725.1 Terriglobales bacterium | reverse complement strand
CCGCGCGCCTGCGCAAGAAATTGGAAGCCGAAGTCGCCGACCTCGCCATGACGCTGCGCTTCGAGGTGGAGTTCGAACCAGGCGCCGTGGCGTGGTCGGCGACGGGCACCGATCGAATTCGGTTTCTGGCCTCGACCAACCCCGGCGAGCCATTGGCGCCGGTGGCGGAAATCGCCTCGGGAGGCGAACTTTCGCGCCTGCTGCTGGCGCTGCACATTGTCGCCCCGGCCGAACCGGGCGCGGAAAAGACGCTGGTGCTCGACGAGGTGGACGCAGGCATCGGCGGCCACGCCGCCGCCGCGGTGGGCCGGAAGCTACAGCGACTGGGCGAACATTACCAAGTCCTGGCCGTGACCCACCTACCGCAAATCGCCAGCTTCGCTTCGCACCATTGGCAGGTCGAAAAATCGCTATCGGGCGCACGCACGGTCACCCAAGTGCGCACCCTCAACCCAACCGAACGCATCGCCGAGATTGCGCGCATGTTGGCCGGCAACAAGACCGATGCGACCTCGCTCCGCCACGCCAAGGAGCTCCTCGCCGCCCACGCCGCCAGCAGCGCCTAAAACGGCGCCAGCGCGGGATAGGGTTGGTTGGAAGCGGCGCTACAAAAGTTGCCGCGGTCGGCGCAGGAGAAACGGTGCTTTGCGCTGACGGCGATTCTGTCGCACCCTGAATTGGAGCCACAACTCGCCGCCGCGTCTAATTAGAAGATTGTTTTCCACGCCATGGTCGCGATGTGAAGCGTACTTGCATTACATCCTGCGCAATTTCAGCGGCATCCATTTAAGCAGCAGCTCAGGAGGGGACCATGCCGCGGCAGTCGGTGCGCGGGCTACACCGTTCAGCGACTTGGCGATGGATTCCCGCCGCTGGGTGGCTGGTGTTCACCCTGTGTCTGGCGTGGTATTTTTCAGCGCACGCCAATCTGCAGCCACAGGTTGACCCGGGGTTCTTCTTCTCCGCGCACGACCCGGCGTACAAAGTTGATAACCAGATTGACGCAATCTTTCCCGATCCGCCGCAGATTGCTATTGTGGCCACGGGCGACCTGCGTTCGCCTGACTATCTCAGGCTCACGCGCGAGCTGACGGACGCGCTGCTCCAAATACCAGGAGTAACGGATGTGACCTCGCTCACTCGCGGCCCGAAGAGCCCGGATGAGGCGATGAAAAGCGAGCTCTGGCAGCATGCGCTGATCGCCAATCGTGAACACTCGAGTTTCATCATGGTCACCTTGAACAGCAAAACCGATCCGGGCATGGTGGTTCACCGCGCCGAGGCGTTGCAGGCGCGCTATGATCGGCCCGACTTTCGCCTGGTAATGTCCGGCATGCCGTACGTCACCGACACGCTAGGCCGCGACCTCGAGCAAGATCTTCGCACCTTCAGCCTGGCCGCGATCTGCATTTTTGGCGCGGTGCTGCTGGTGATATTCCGTTCCGGATGGGTGCTGCTGGGCGCCTTAATTGCTTGCGCCGATTCGGGCGCCGCGACACTGCTCGGCGCGCAATGGCTGCACATCCCGATCGGTCCTCTGACCGCGAACCTGGCCACCATGGTGTTCGTGATGACACTGTCGCCCATGGTGTACCTGACCGTCAACTGGAAGCGGGTCGCGCAGCGGAACCAAGCCGAACACGCGGCTGAGCCTACCTGGGAGGCCGTGCACGAAACCATCACGCCTTCGGTTTGGAGCAGCGTCTGCATGCTCATCGGCTTTCTGAGCCTGCTGCTGGTGCCTTCGACGCCGATGTGGCACCTTGGGACCGCGGGCGCGCTCGGGGCGGTGCTGGCGTTTGCCGGGGCGTATGGCATCTATCCCTGGTTCCTGCGGTTGGCCCATGCCTCGCGGGCAACGCGCCGCGGCACGGCGATGGTTGCCGGCGTCAGCGGCTTCTTCGCCCGGCCGCATGTGATCATTGTCGTCGCCATCGCCGCCGTCGGAGTGATCGGCGCGCTCGGTCTGCCGCGGCTCAATGTTGACCCGCCGCTGACCAGCTACTTCAAGCCGGGAGGCGCCATCCGCAAAGGATTGGATTTCGTTGATCGCATTGGCGGAAGCAGCCCTTTGAAATTGGTCGTCGAGGATGCCAACGGTCAAAAGCTGGATAGCGGCGCCGCATATACGCACATGGCTGGATTGCAGCAGGCCTTGGAGCACGATCCGGATGTAGCTAACGTATTTTCAATGCCGGTTGTGTTGAGTGAGGCGAAGCGGCACTGGTACTCGTTTCTGATCCCCACGCACAAGGAAGTGCAAGCGCTGGAAAGCCCCAAGTACGATGAGATTGGTCGGCAACTGCTCTCACCCGACCATCGCCGCGCCCTGGTGGTGCTCTGGATGCGGGAGAGCGCGCGCCATACCCCGAGGGCGCAGTTGATCGCTGACGCCCAAAAGACGGTGAGCGACGAGGGCTTCCGCACGGTCATGACCGGCGGCACGTTTAACCTGCTGGAGCAGACGCGCCGGCTGGTGACCTCAAGCATTATTTCCGGAATTTTAATTCTGATCGGAATCTTTACCGCCATGGGGCTCGCCTTCTCGCGTTCGGTGCGGGTCGCGGCGGCGATGCTGGCCTGCCTGGCGCTGATCGCGGTAGCGGTGCGCGGATGGATCGCCTGGGCCGGCATGCCGCTCGATTTCATGACCGCGACGGCCGCCAACCTCGACCTCGGACTGGGCGTGGATGCCATGATCTACCTGACGCTTTTCGCGCGCCGCGAAGGTGGTGGATTGAACCGTTGGCAACCATGGGCGGCCGCTTGCGGGCACCTGTGGCGTTCCATTGCATCGTCCTTGCTGATATTGACCTGCGGCTTTGGAGTTTTTCTAGTCTCCAACTTCCCGCCCACCCGACGTTTTGGATTATTCGTGATCGTCGGATCAGCGATTGCCGCGGCGGCGGCACTGTTTCTATTCCCCTGGCTGGCCACGCACCTGGGCGGGAGCCAACGGCGCGCGCATGCGTAACGTGGTCGTCGTGTACATTGGAGATAACAACTATGAAAAAGGGACACACTCCCGGTGTCAATTCGTCGGTGAAACCGAGTGGCGAGGGCTGCGTGGAGTGCCTCGCTTCGGGCGGATGGTGGCTGCATCTGCGCCGCTGCGCGGAATGTGGGCACGTCGGTTGCTGCGACAGTTCGCCCAGTCAGCATGCCACTCGACATGCCGCGGAAAAGCAGCATCCGGTCGCGGCGAGCTTTGAACCGGGAGAGGACTGGGCGTATAACTACGAGACCAAAACGATGCTACCCGGCTTGCGCCTGGCGCCGCCGCAATGGCACGCGGATGACCAGCCCGCGCCGGGTCCGGCCGGCCGCGTACCGCGGCATTGGCAATCGCTACTGCATTAAAACGCTAGAGGGCGCCGCCGCCGAGAGAAATGGGCGCGAGATTGGCTTGCCGGAGTTGACGATTCAGCTCCGCCAAATCAGTGGTCTTGAGCTGGTTCCACTTGGCCAGCTCCGCCTCGGCCATCACCTTGGCTTTGGCAAAACCGGTTTGCACCGAAGCATCGGGCGCTTCCGAACCATTCTGCGCCGCGCCGGCGAGCTGGCCGAGGATGCCAATCAGGCCGGTCAAGCTGGTCGGCGCCGGCACGGCGTCGCCCTCACCGGATGCATCCGGATTGGGCGCGCCGGCGGCGAAGCCGACGAGTGCGTGCACCTGGCCGCTCAATTTGGAAATTGAGGCCGCCACACTGCCGCTGGCCTGGGGCTCGAGCGCGTTGAGCTTGGTCCACAGTTGGGCGGCCTGGCCGCGGGCACTGGCGACCTGCGCCTGGAGAGCCTGGATGGGCGCCGCGATCTGCTCTTGTTGCTGTATCGCCGCGACCGAATAGGTCGCGCCCGGCGCGAGCGTGACGGTCAGAGGCTGCGTGTATTGATGGCCCTCCGCGGTGAGGCGGACGGTGTAGGTCCCAGGACCGGCTGCCTGCCCGCCGCCGCCGCCGCGGCCTCCGCGGCCGCCGCCGATGCTCGCGCCCGGCTTGACCTCACGCAAATCCCAAACCCACTCATGCGAGCCCGCGGCCGCACTCAGGATGGGCGGATTTTGCGCAAAAACGGCGGCGACAGTCATCGTCTTCGGATTCTGACGCGGCGCCCGCTGGTTGCTGCTGTACTGCCGCACCACGTGACCGGCGCTGTCGAGAATATCGAGTGAAACCGGGCCGCTGTCGGCTTTCAGGTAGTAGTAAATGACCGCGCCCGACGGCGGCGCGGCGGCGGAAATGAGCAACATCGGATCCAACTGCGCCGCTTCCTTGGCGGGATCGTCGCCGCCGTAGTTGCGCGCGGTGCCGGCTGGAATTGCGGCCGGCTCGGGTTTGTACAGCACCGCCGCGGCGTCGCTCATGGACGCATTCGCCTGGCGCAGCGGGCTGGTGTCATCCATCACCCAGAACGAGCGTCCGAATGTGGCGATCACGAGAGAATTGCCGTGGAAGGTAAAGTCGCGGATCTCCACCGGCGGCATGTTCAGCCGCAACGATTGCCAATCATTCCCGTTGTCAAATGAAACATAGACGCCCCTATTGGTGCCGCAGTAGAGCAGCCCTTTGCGGACGGGATCTTCGATGAACGACTCGAGGTATTCGTTTTCGGGAATGCCCTTGACGACGTTGGTCCAACTCTTACCACCATCGGTGGTGCGGTAAATGTAAGGGCGATTGTCGTTCAGACGGTGGCGATCCACGGCGGCAAACGCCGCCTGCGGATCGTAGGCGGAGCCTTTGATTTTGGTGACCTTGCTCCAGGGGGTCAGCTCCCGCGGGGTAACATTCTGCCAAGTCTGGCCGTCGTTGCGCGTGACCTGGATGTATCAGTCATCGGTGCCGACCCAAATTTCATGCGGCAGAATCGGCGAAGGACCAATGGAATAAATTACACCCCAGCGCGGGCCGTAGGTGCGCTCGCCGTAGGTGGTATCGTTCGCGGTAGCGGGATCGAGATTCGACGGAATGCCCGGATTCTCACGGGTGAGATCGGGACTGATTTTGCGCCACGAACCGCCGCCATTGTCAGTTTCGAACAGGAACTGGTTGGAGAAGAAAAGCTCGTGCTTGT
>JANWLQ010000209.1 GCA_025450725.1 Terriglobales bacterium | reverse complement strand
TGGCCAGCGCGGCGATAAAACTAATCGCGTTGAGCAAGACGATGTAATTCTCAACCCGGATATGCCCCCATCGCGCCATGAGCGCCGCCAGCCAGTAATAACCCGGCGAAAACGCGCGGTCATAAACACGGGTCGCCAAAGGTCCAGCCGTGACCCATCGCCAAAGCCCTACCGGAAACAATGCCGAATCCGGCTCTCCGGGCATCGCTCCGATCAGCGCCAGCCGCGTCACCGCCACCCACCCGGTCAGAACCAACACCGCCCCCAGGTTGCGCCCCTGCCGCCATTCCCGCTCCATTTCTCAATGGATGCGCACCCGCGCGCGCCCGCGTGCTCGGCGCCAAGTTGGACTTTAGTCGTACCGGTCGTGGTGCCGGACCCAATTGCTTAAGTTGCCCTCCGGGCTTTCATCGCGCCCCTTCGGCGTCAGGTCAAGATAGAAATACGTTCCCAGCGCGCCCTCGTCCCCGCGCGCGTAGCACGAGTAGGTATGGAAGATGTCCCCCGCGCCATCCTTGGCAAAAACGCTGATCCCGCTGAGGTCCTCGGCGACAAACGGAAGTTTGCGTCGCTCGAAATTGTAGAATTGTTCCGGCTGCGCCAACTCCTCGGGCGTGAACGCCGACTGAAAGTCGTAGCTGAAGTCGGTCTCGCCGCAGGAGACCCATTTGAACTTCCAGCCCATGCGCCGCCGAAATTCGTCCAGCCTGGCGAATGGCGCCCGCGAAACCGCCACATACGTGGTGTCGCGATGCTCGAGGTGAACCAGCGCGCCGTCCACGTGATCGGAGGCAAACGAACATCCCACGCAGCCTTGCGTCGCCTGCGGCCCAAACATAAAATGCCGGACGATCAACTGGCTCCGCCCGGCGAAAAGTTCACCCAGCGATTCCCGCCCCTTCGGCCCCTCGAACTCGTAATTCTTTTCGACCTTGACCCACGGCAGCGCCCGCCGCATTTCCCGCACCGCGTCGTGCTCGCGCGTGAGCTGCTTTTCCCGCGCCAGCAGCACCCGCCGCTCCGCCAGCCACTCCTCCCGCGTTACCACCTTCATATCGGCCCAGAATAGCAGAGCCTCCATTTTCGTTCGATGCGCCCGCCCTTGCGCCAGCGTGTATAGTACGGGGTGTATCACTCGACCGGATATCTCATTTCCATCATGACGAGAGGCTTTTCCATGCGCCGCATCCAACCCGCCCTACTTGCCGCTTCGCTGCTTTGCCTCACTCTCGGTGTGGCCGCCCAGGTCAGCCCCGATCTCTACTCCGGTCTCCGCTGGCGTAACGTCGGGCCCTTCCATGGCGGTCGCGTCGCCTCTGTCACTGGCGTCATCGGCCAGCCCGGCACCTTCTACGCAGGCATGCCGCAGGGCGGCATCTGGAAGACCACCGACGCCGGCGTCACCTGGCATCCCATAGCCGACGCCATCACCGCGGTGGACAGCTTCGGCGCCATCCAGGTCGCGCCCTCCGACCCCAACATCATCTATGCCGGCTCGGGCGACGCGGTCGCCAATGCCACCACCGGCACCGACGGCGACGGCATCTACAAATCCACGGATGCTGGCCAGACTTGGAAGCGCATCGGCCTCGAGGGCACACGCCGCATTCCCAAGATCGTCATTGACCCCACCAACCCCGACCTCGTCATCGTCGCCGCCATGGCCGGAACCACCGGCACCCAGCGCGGCATTTTCCGCACCGACAACGGCGGCGAAACTTGGACGAACGTTCTCCATCCCGACGATGCCACCGGAGCGCGCGACCTCTCCTCGCCCTTCGACGACCCCAGCGTCGTCTTCGCGACAACTGAAAGCGACCCGCTCCCTGCTGGCGGCGGACGCGGCGCAACTCCCGGCCCCAGCCGCACTCATCTTTATAAATCGCTCGATGAAGGCAAGACGTGGACCGAAGTCACCGCCTTCCCGCTCAACAACGGACGCACCGCCGTCGCCGTAGCCATGCACACCCATGGCCAGCGCATCTATGTCGTCGGCGCCGGCGTGCGCGGCGGCTCCGGCTTCTACCGCTCCGACGACCAGGGCGCAACCTTCACCCACATGGCGGTAGACGACGGCCGCATCAGCGGACGCGACTACATTTGCGGTGTGTGGGTTGACTCGCAAAACCCCGACCGCGTCTACTCCCTCAGCACCGCCGCCTATGCCTCGAGCGATGGCGGCGCCACCTTCACCGCCTTCAAGGGAGCCCCCGGCGGCGAAGACATGCACGACATCTGGATTGACCCCACCAACGGCCGGCGCATGCTCTTCGGCGTTGACCAGGGCGCCGCGGTCACCCTCAATGGCGGGCACTCGTGGTCAAGTTACTACGCCCTGCCGGTCGGCCAGTTCTACCACATCTCGACCGATAACCGATATCCCTACTGGATGCTCGCCTCCCAGCAAGACACCGGCGCGGTCATGATCCGCGATCGCGGCGATGTAGGCGACGTCTCCGAAGTTGACTGGATGCCCTTGCCCTCCTCCGAGTTCGGCACCGTCACCGCCGATCCGACCGATCCCAACATTGTCTACGGTGTCGGCTACGGCGCCGCCGGCGGTGGCAGCGGCTTGATCAAAATCAATCTCGCCAGCGGCCAGTGGGAAAACGTCGCCCCCAACTTCGGCGCCGACGCCGACAAGTACCGCGCCAGCCGCGACTCCTGGCGCCGCGCCGATCCGTTCGATCCGCACTCCATCTATATGGATATGCAGTGCCTCATGGTCACCCACGACCGCGGCCACTCTTGGAAGGCCTTCAGCCCTGATCTCACCACCGAAAAAGGCCAGCCTACCGTCGCCTGCGGCACCCCGCTGCCGCCGGAACCGGCGGGAGCCAACCCCGGCGGCGGCCGCGGCGCTCCGCGTGGCGCCTTCATCAACGACTTCGCCATCTCGACCGTCAAGCGCGGCGTCTTTTGGACGGTCAGCAGCAACGGCCAGATCTATAACTCAATGGATGCCGGCCTGCACTGGAACAATGTCAGCAACCTGACCGACGCCGCCGGGATCACCTTCAACACCATCGAGGCCGGCCATACCGACATCAACACCGCCTATCTCTCCGGCCATGCCGCCGGTACCGAGGGCAACACGCCGCAAATTTGGCGCACCCACGACGCCGGCAAAACCTGGACCAGGATCGTCGCCGGGCTTCCCAGCGGCGAACCCACCGGGAGTTGGGTCAACGTCATCCGCGCCGATCCCAAGCAAGCCGGGCTGCTTTACGCCGGTACCGAAACCACCGTCTATGTTTCGTTCGACGACGGCGACCACTGGCAGTCGCTCCGCCAGAACCTGCCCTCGACGTCGATCCGCGACATGGTCTTCCACACCGACGACCACATGAGCGACCTCGTGATCGCCACCTACGGACGCAGCTTCTGGATCCTCGATGACACCACGCCCCTTCGCGAAGTCGCCGCCAAGGCTCAGGCCATTGCCGCCGCGCCCGCGTACTTCTTCAAGCCTGGCGACGCCATCCGCTCGCGCGTCAGCGACAACTGGGATCAGCCGCTCAACCCCGAACTGCCGCACGCGGCCAATCCGCCGTACGGTGCGATTCTGTATTACCACCTCAGCCAACCGCCCACCGGAGCGATCACACTTCAGGTCTACGACGCCCAGGGCCACCTGGTGCGCACGATGTCGAGCACGCCGCCGACGCTCCCCGCGCGCTGGCCCTATCCCAGCTACTGGGTCGCGACGCCCGCCTCGCTGGCACTTCCCACCGCCGTGGGCACCAACCGCACGCATTGGGATTTACGCTACGACGACCCGCCCGCGCTCAGCCTCGATCTCGAGAACCAAATGAACGTCGCCCCCGGCGGCCACGTTACTCCCGGCCCCCACGGACCGCAAGCCATTCCCGGCGTCTACACCCTCAAGCTCACCGTGGACGGCCACACCCTCACCCAAACTCTGCGCGTGATCAATGACCCGCGCGTCGGCGACGGCGCCAAGGTCACCGCCGATCTCGCCGCCAAAAACCGGCTCATGCTCGATGCCTATCAAGGCGCCAAATTGAGCTTCGCCGCCAACGAGGCCGTGCGCTCGCTGCGCGAGCAGCTCGCGTCGAACCCGCAAGCGGGGCTCGAACCGCGGATCGCGGCCTTCGGCGGCATCGCCGCCGACCGCACCGGTGGCCGCGGCGGACGCGGCGCTCCGGCGGCTCCCGGCGCCATGCAGTCGTTCTCCGCTCTCAACGCCGCCTTTGACGCCATCGTGAGCACCTCGCAAGTCGGTCTCGACGAAGCCCCCAGCCAGGCCCAGCTCGACACTTGGCGCACCGACTGCGCGGCCTACAACCGCACCCTGGCCGCGTGGAAATCGCAAATTGCTCATCTCCCCGCCGGCCTCACCTCACCGCCGGCCCCCGCGGCGCTGGTCTGCCAAGCCACTCCGCCAACCCCGCGCGCCTCCGCCCACTAGGCGCCGGCGTTCACCGCAAGGCTGAGGGTCGCCGCGCTCCCGGGACGCCTCGTCCCCGCGGGCGCGCGTGGCTGCTCGTATCCGCTTGGGTGCTGACTACCGCGCCAGGTATTCAGCCATTGCCGCGCGCGTCCGCTCGCTGAGCGCGGGCACATCGGCGCGGGTCATTCCCTTGGTCGCGATAGGCGGACCGACGATCAACCGCACCACGCCAGGACGCAGGTGCGCCGTCGCCGGCGGCAGCAGTTCGAATGTGCCCACCAACACCATCGGCACGATTGGCACCTGCGCCTGCACTGCGATGTAAAACGCACCCGCCGCGAACGTCTGCAGCGCGCCGGAAAAACTGCGCCCCCCCTCGGGAAACACAAACAGCGGCAGCCCCCCCGCCACGCTCTCCGCCGACGTGTACAGGCTGCGCAGCGCCGCGCGCGGATTCGACTGGTCCACCGGCAAATGCTGGCAGCGCCGCAAATGTCCGCCGAGAAACGGTATCTTGAACAGCCCCTTCTTCGCCAAAATCCGGAACTGCAAGTCGAGCACCGCGAACAGCACTGGCACGTCCAGATAGCTCAGGTGGTTGCACACCATCACCGACCCGCCATTGCGAATCAAGTTCTCGCCGCCCTCGACCGTCACCCGTGTTCCCGCGATGCGCAGCAACATGCGCGCCCATGCGCGCGCAATGCGGTGCTGCCGCGCGCCGCTCGTATCGAAGCGCGAACAAGCCATGGACGCCGCGCCGTAGCCGACTGTCGCCAGCGCGTAAAGCGGGGCATAGATCCCAACCGAGCGAGCGCGCGAAAACCATTCCTTCAAACGCTCGCCTCCCGCGCCTCGCCCACCAGGTAAAGGGACCCGGTGACACAAATCGCGGTGCCCGCGGGCGCCTCGGCGGCGATCGTCCGAGCCCGCGCCAGCGCGCCCTCATAGTCGGCGGCGATCTCGCAGCGCCGGGCGAAGTTGCCGCACGCGGCCGCCAACGCCTCCGGCGCCAGCGCGCGCGCCTGCCGCGGCGCCGTCAATACCACCGCCCGCGCCCGCGGAAACAGCTCTTCGCAGATCTCCTCCACCGCCTTGTCCCGCATCGCGCCAAAAATCAGCACCGGCGGCTCTCCGCCGCGCTGATCAAGATACGCCGCCAGAGCGCGCGCCGCCAGCGGATTATGCGCGCCGTCCAAAAATACATCCGGCGCCGAGCTGATCCGTTCCAGCCGCCCTGGCCATCGTACGTGCGCCAGCCCCGTCTCGATCGCCGCCTCCGGAATCGCGAATTCGCGCGCCGCGAGGCTCCGGCAGACAGCCGTCGCCACCGCGGCGTTCTCGCGTTGGTGCTGACCCAAAAGCCGCGTCGGTGGCGCGGCTTCAATCGCATGGCGGTCCACGAACTCGAGCGGCACGCCCGCCGCCTCCGCCGCCGCGCGCAATACCGCCGCTGCCTCCGCCAACTGCGGCGCCGAGATCGCGGCCCCCACGCCCGGCTTGAGAATCCCCGCTTTCTCGCCCGCGATTTCGCCCAGGCTTGATCCCAAATACGCCTCATGGTCCATGCCCAGCGCGGTGATCGCCGCGACCTTGGGCTCAAGCACGTTGGTCGCATCGAGCCTCCCGCCCAGGCCCACCTCGACCACCGCCAACTCCACCTCAGCCGCGGCAAACGCGCAAAACCCGACCGCCGTCGCCGCCTCGAAAAACGCCGGCGGGCGCGCCAGGCTCCCCTCGAGCTCAAGCCCCTCGGCCGCGTCCCGCACCCGCGTCGCCGCCGCCCCCAGCGCCGCATCGTCGATCTCATCGCCGGCAATCCGGATGCGTTCCTGAAAGCGCTGCAAGTGCGGCGACGTGTACAGCCCGGTGCGCCAGCCCGCCGCCCGCGCCGCGCTCTCGATCATGGCGCAGACGCTGCCCTTGCCGTTCGTCCCGGCCACGTGCACGCTGGCAAACTTGCGCTCCGGGTGCCCCAGCGCCGCGAGCAGCGCCCTGATTGTCCTCAGGTCAAACTTCCGCCCCGGTCGCAGCTCGGTGCCCAATCCGTAAATGTAGGCCAGGCTCTCGGCCGCGGTCACTGCGCCGCCGGCGCCTGCAAAAACGCCAGCGCCCGGTCGAGATAGGGCTTGAGATCCTTGCGATGCACGATCGCATCCAGCATCCCATGTTCCAGCAGGAACTCGCTGCGCTGAAAATTCGGGGGCAGCTTCTGCCGAATCGTCTGCTCGATCACCCGCGGACCGGCGAACCCAATCAGCGCTCCCGGCTCGGCAATGTTTAAATCCCCCAGCATCGCGTAGCTGGCCGTCACGCCGCCGGTGGTCGGGTCGGTAAGGATGGAGACGAACGGCACGCCCAAATCGTCCAGCCGCGCCAGCGCCGCCGCGATCTTGCCCATTTGCATCAGGCTCACCGCGCCCTCCATCATGCGCGCCCCGCCCGAGGCCGAAATAATGATCAACGGCTCGCGCGCGCTGCCCGCCGCCTCGATCGCGCGCGTAATCTTTTCGCCTACCACCGCCCCCATGCTGCCGCCGATAAATCCGTACTCCATGGCGCAGACAATCGCCGCGCGACCCGCCAACCGCCCGCGCGCGTACAGCAGCGCGTCCTTCATTCCGGTCGCCCGCTGCGCCGCCGCCAATCGCTCGCGATACGGCTTCAAGTCCACGAATTGCAGCGGGTCGGATGACTCCAACTCCGCGTCGTGCTCCTCGAACCGCCCGTCGTCAAACAGCATCTCCAGCCGGCTGCGCGCGTCCATGCGGAAGTGCCGCTGGCATTTCGGGCACACCTGCAAATTCTCCGCCAGGTCTTTTTTCCAAATGACATTGCGGCAGCCCTCGCATTTCAACCACAGCCCCTCGGTGCGCACATGTTTGTCCGGCACCGACGACAACGGCTGCTCTTCGCGGCGAAACCAGCTCATGTCAGTATTCAATCCCCCGCTGCGCCTGGATCCCTTTTTGATAGGCGTGTTTGACCTCGCGCATTTCCGTCACCGTGTCCGCCAGCTCGACCAGTGCCGGGTGCGCGTTGCGCCCGGTGAGAATCACGTGCACCGCCTCGGGCTTGGTGCGCAGGTAGGCGGCCACCGCCTCGGCGTCGAGCATGTGGTAGGAAATCGCGTAGTTAATCTCGTCCAATATCACCATGTCCCATCGCCCGCTCGAGATTTCCTCCTTGGCCTGGTCCCACGCCGCCTCGACCATTCGTACGTCCTCGGGATCGGGCTTCTCCGCCCCCACCTTGACAAATCCCCGTCCCAACTGGCGCATGACAAACTGCTGCCCGAACTTCTCCACTGCATCCAGTTCGCCATAGTGCCACGAACCCTTGATGAATTGCAGCATGAGCACCCGCAGCCCCGCCCCCACGGCGCGCAGGCCGGTGCCCATGGCGGCCGTCGTCTTGCCCTTCCCGGGGCCGGTGTTGATAATGATCAAACCGCGCAAGCCACTAGTCTACAAGATTCGACCCGGCCCCATTATTCTCGTGTAGTCTGGAGAGATGGCGCTGGATGCGGCCCACCCCCCTCAGCCTAACGACGAACGTTTCGCCGCCATCTTGAAGGAGTGCGCTCCCATGCTGGTAGCCTACTCCGGCGGTGTGGATTCGGCCTATCTCGCTTATGCCGCGCATAGGGTAGTGCCCGGCCAGGTGCTCGCTTTAATCGCCGATTCCCCCAGCCTCCCGCGCGCCGCACTGCGCTCGGCGCTGGATTTTGCCGCCGCTCACGGCATTCCGTGCGAATCCATTGCCACCGCTGAGTTCGATAACCCCGAATACCGTAAGAACGCGGCCGATCGTTGCTTCCATTGTAAGGATGCGCTCTTCGAGCGTATGGAGCGGGAGCTCGCCAGCCGCCCCCGCTTCAGAACGCTGGTCTATGGCGTTAACGCCGACGACTCGCTCGACTTCCGCCCCGGCCACCGCGCCGCCCAGGCTCACGGCGTGCGCGCCCCCCTGCTCGAGGCTTCGCTTAACAAGGCCTCCATTCGCGCCCGCGCCCGCGCCGCCTCACTCGATGTTTGGGATCGCCCCGCCTCCGCTTGCTTGTCTTCCCGTGTCCCCTATGGCATCGCGGTCACGCCCGAAGTTCTGGCCCGCATCGAAGCCGGCGAAGCCGCCCTCGCCGAACTCGGCTTCCGCCAGGTGCGCGTCCGCTACCACGAGCAATTGGTGCGCATCGAAATTGGGCGTGATGAGCTGCCGCGGGCACTCGACATCGCCATGGCCGACCGCCTGACCCAGGTCTTCAAGCGCCTTGGTTTCGCCTTCGTCACGCTCGATTTGCAAGGGTATCGCAGTGGCGCCCTCAATGAAATCCTGCCCCAGAACCACTCCAACGGCTCTGCCTGTTCGCAATGAAGCTGCGCACCGAGCACATCACCGGCTTGGTCTTGCTGCTGGCTTTGGCTTTGCCGGTGGCGATTTATTTCGCCGCCTTCCGGTCCGCCCGCGGACTCTCTAATTCCCTGGGATGGGCCAACCATAGCCAGCAGGTCCTTCTGGCGCTCGACGACATGCAGGTGCATCTGGCCACCGCCGCCGGCGTGCAGCAGCGCTACTTGCGCGAGCCCACCGCCATCCGCCTCGCCACCTATCAGAACGAGCTCGCCGCCGCCCGCTCCGGCCTCGTCCGCCTCGATGCCCTCACCGCCGATAACCGCGAGCAGAAGGTTCTGCTCGCCTCCTTGCGCGCCGCTCTTGAAGCCGAGGCCGCCGAACTCGATCATGAAATCGCCCTCAGCCTGTCCGGAAAAAACAGCCAGGCCCTCGCACTGTCCGCCTCCACCCCGGCGCTCGAGTTGGCGCAGGCGGTACGTGATCGCGCCGCCGTCGCCGTCAATGCCGAAGCTGTGCTCTTGCGTTCGCGGCAGCGCGTTGTAAGCGCCTTTCAGAAAAGCTGGACCCACCGTTTTTACGCCGCCTGCATCCTGAGCTACGGCCTGCTGCTGCTGACCTACTTCCTGCTCGCTCTCGAGGTGCGGCGCCGGCGCCGCGCCCAGGAAGCGCTCGATCGCCTGATCGCCAATGTTCCCGCCGTCGTCTGGACCCGCACCCGCGCCGGCGTCTTCACCTTCATCTCCGCCCAAGTCCGCGCCCTCACTGGATTGACCGACCTCGAAGCCACCGCGCTCGGCCCGTCCTTCTGGCTCGACCACGTTCATCCCGATGATCGCCCCGCGCTCGACGCCGCCGTCAAGGACCTCTACGATCGCCACACCCGCATGGCCGCCGAGTTCCGCTTCCGCCACCGCGACGGACACTGGATCTGGCTGCAAGCTCAGGGCGAGCACGTCTATCACCAGAACGGCGAACTGCTCGCCGATGGTGTGTTCTCCGACATCAGCGAAGGCAAGCGCCGCGCCGAGTTGGAGCTCGAACAGCGCGAGGCCGCTGTCCGCGCCGCCGAGTTGCAGCGCAGTTATCAATTCAAAAGCGATTTTCTCGCCAGCGTGAGCCACGAGTTGCGCACCCCGCTCAGCGCTATTCTCGGCTTCTCCGACCTTCTCGCCAAGGAGATCGGTGGCCCCCTCAACCCCGAGCAGCGCGATTTCGCCGATAGCATCCACCGTTCGGGCGAGCACCTGCTGGCGCTCATCAACGACATTCTTGATCTCAGCCGCATCGAGGCCGGGGCCATGCCCTTCAATCTGGTGGATGTGGATATTAATCTGTCTGTGATAGAATCGCTCGACGCTATGCGCAGCTTGGCGGCGGCCCAAAATATTACCCTCCAACACCACCTAACACCCGGACTTTGGGTGCGCGCCGACCCCTTGCGCGTCAGGCAGATTCTGCTCAATCTCCTCAGTCATGCAGTCAAATTTACCCATCAAGATGGGGTTGTCGAGGTCTCAACCGGTCTTGCGGGCACTGCCGAGCCACTACTGGCACAAGTGGTTGTGGCTGATTCGGGGGTGGGAATTGCTACCGACGATCAAGCCATTATTTTCGAGCGTTTCCGCCAGGCCAGCTCCCAAAAATCGCGCAAGTCCGGGACTGGCTTGGGTTTAGCCATCTCCAAACAACTTGTCGAACGTCAGGGCGGCACCATCAAGGTCGAGAGCGAATTGGGCAAAGGTGCCCGTTTTATCTTCAGTCTCCCCGTCGCCAGCCGGTCTGCATCCGCTGTGCGGCAATCCGATTGCATGACAACTTAACGAGAGGTGCAGTGTGTCAAGTCAAGCCAAGCCGGCTCCCAGGCGTATTTTGGTGGCGGACGACAATAGCCTGATGCGAAAATTGTTGCAGGCTAGCCTGTCGGCCTACGGCTATGAAGTCACCGCCGTCAACAACGGTCTCGAGGCGCTGACCGTGCTGCGTAAAGACGGCGCCGACCTGGTGATCCTCGATCTGCAAATGCCCGACCTCGACGGCTTGGGCGTGCTCCACGAAATCCGTGGCGACCATGAACTCGGCTCCATCCCCACCGTCGCCATTACCGCCTACTCCCTCCCCGGCGGACGCCAGCAAGCCATTGACGCCGGTTTCGACGGCTATTTGACCAAGCCCATCCCCCGCGCCGACCTCCTCCGCGAAGTCGGCCACTTGCTCCCCACTAAAACCTGCTAATACAGGTTTGCGAGTAGAATGGCGCCATGCGCCTGCGGTCATGCGGAATTGCATTGACCTGCTTTTTGTCATGCTTCGCGGCGCACCAAGCCCGCCGGCATTTTCCCCGGCATCTTTTCAGTTCGGGTTCGATCCCACTGGTTAACCATGTCGCCGGTGTTCCCTTGGCCAGCTTAACCTGCGTCGCGTACGACATCACACTGCGATCAATTGACGGTAGCTGAACCTTGGACGTCCCATGAGTTGTTTGCCGTTGCCGCGATCTCGACCCCGCCTCCAACATAGCGCCCGCGCAACTCAACCAGCGCGCCCGATCCCGCCAGCAGGAACAACGCTCCGAAGCCCATGCCGTGCAGCATTGTCCACAAGCTGTGACTGGCTATTTCCACGTGCGGAATCCGCGCACCGGCCCCACCTGCGGCGGCTCGAATCCGCCATTCGGCGCTCCCGCTCCGCCTTTGTCCTTATCTTTGCCCCAGGTCCAGTACAGCCCGACATAGGCGTAGTTTTCGCTCAGACCCGCCACGCTGTGACCATAGGCAAACAAGAACTGCCGGTTCGGATTGTGCGGAAACGAATAATAGCCTCCGAAATCAATCAGGGTCGATCCGCGATACTCCGGCGAAATCACCCCTTCCCCGCCATGGGCAAACACCTCCCCGCCAAGTTGCAATTGCTTCCCCAGCGTGTACTTCAGCAGGAACCCGCCATAGGGAAAATTTCGGAACCCCGTTTGCGGCACGTACGTCCAGCCGCCGCCGCCGTCGAGCAGCCACTTGCCGATGTTCTTCTGCGCCCACAGCGGAACCTTGTACCAGGCCTTGCCCACGCCCAGCCCGCGGGCATAGCTCCCGGTCGGGATCTCGAACATGGTGAACGAACCGATCTGCGGCACGTACTTCGATTCTTTGATGAATGCAATCTTCGCCCCGATCTCGGAATCGATCAGACCAAACGACGAGGGCCCGTTTCCCACCGGCAAAATGCTGCCCCAAGGCAGGACGAAATGCAACTGCACGCGCGGCGCCGCGCCCCAATTGAACTCGAATGCGGGTCCGGTCGTGTCCAACTCAATGGATGTACCGTCGGCGCCCCCAAAAATGTAGAACTCGTAGTGATGCGGATCCACCGGCACCGGATCATCGGTCTGAAACGGCGGCCCCTGCGCCCATCCTCGCCCCGCCGTCAGCGCCAGCATCAACAGGGGCAGCCACCATCGTGGTCGTTCCACAAACACGCTCCGGAACAGAATTATATCCCGTAGCCTCGTCATCCCGACCGAAAGCTCCTCTCCCCGCGCCGGCAGCGAGCGCTTCCTACATTCTTACAGTCCGATCTTCCACCCTCGCGACGCCCTTACGGTCGGTATCCGATTCCCAACTCGCCGGCCAGTTCCGCCAGCCGCTGATCCGCCGTCCACAATCGCCAGCGCCCCACTAGCGCGGCCGCGAGAAGATGCAAGTCCAACCACCCCGCGCCGCGACCCTGCAGTCGGCGCAAACGGACAAACTCAGCCACTTCGAAGTGCGGCAGGCGCGGTGCCCAGGGAAGTCTCTGGTAGTCGGAGAGAAACGCGGCGCGGCCTCCTCGGTCGCCAGCCAGCAACTCGCCGTGGACAAGCTCATGGCCGCCGAGCGCCTTCTCATACCGCAACTCGGCCAAACCGTCGCGGTAGGCGGGCACGCCGCGGAGTGCTCGCACCCAGGCTGACGTATCCACCAGAATCATCGCGCCGCCCGGCGCGCCTTCGCCGCCGGAACCGCCTCGCGCCTCCGTCGTGTGTCGGGAGCATCCGGCTCACGATAAGCGATCAGGCGGTCCATGGCCGCCTCGCGCACCAGCGCCTCAAGCCCGCGCCGAATCGTCTCGGTATCGGTTCCCGCGCCGCAACTCGCGCGCGCCTCCGCCAACAGCTCCCCATCTATGTTGAGCGTCTTCTTCATCCATACAATTTTACCACCCCGATATGGTTAACGCGTCGGGGTCAGCACTCATCCGCAGCCACGAATCTAACCACCCACTGGGGGGTCGCGACGGCGAATCGCTGATTTTGAGACAGCCCTTTGGGTGATCCAACGGAGAGCCTCCTCAAAGGCGAGGTGCGTCTCCCCTCGCGCGTGATGGACGATCTTTCGGTGCCGCAGTTGGCCGACAACCATCCCCGCATCGCGCCCCCGCTCCCACGCTGACCAGCTACATAAGAAGCGATAACGAACATGGGCGCGCCTCGCGCGCCAAGATGCGCGATTCTCAATGCCTTCTACCACCCAGGTCGGACTGCGTAGCCATATTTATGGTAGCCTAAAGGTATGCGGACGACCGTGGACATTCCCGACCCGCTTTACCTGCGCCTGAAGACTTCCGCCGCGGCCCAAGGCCGCAGCGTCAAGGCGTTGTTGGTGGAGGCTGCCAAACTGGCGCTCGATCAACAACCTCCAGGCCGTGGTCGGCGCCTGCGCGTTCCGCCGGTTCGCAGCAAGCATCCGGGGACCCTCCGCATCGACAATGCTCGCATTTATGAGCTTATTGATTTTCCCTGACCTCAACGTCTGGCTGGCGTTAAGTGTTCCCGTCCACGAGCACCACAGAGCCGCCTGGAGCTGGTACCGGAGCTTGCGTGCGGATGATCATCTCTTTTTTTGCCGCTTCACGCAAATGGGATTGTTGCGACTGCTCAGCCAGGAAGCGGTTATGGGCGCCGGCGAAGCACTAAATCAACCTGATGCATGGACGGTTTATGATCGCTGGCTCGCCGACTTTTGCATCAATTTTTATCCCGAACCGGAAACGCTCGAGCCTTGCTTTCGCCAGCAGGCACGCTCTTCCAAACCGATGCCGAAATCATGGGGCGACGACTATCTTTGCGCGTTCAGCCAGGCAGCCGGTTTACAACTCGCGACAATGGACAGGACGCTCAGCCGACGCGCGATCGCGGCTATCCTGGTCGTGTAGCTAACCAGCGCATATTCACATCACGCCGCCCGGCGGAAGGTTAGATTCACGCGATAACTGCCCAACCATGGATGCGTTCCCGCCTTGAGCGTTAGCACGCCGTGGTACCGTAGCCGCGCCGGACCGCCCCATACGACGACGTCGCCGTGCTCGAGCCTGATTTTCTGTATCGGCTCGGCGCGTTCGAATCCGCCAAACTGAAATGTCGCTCCCAGGCCGAGCGACACCGACACGATTGGTTGGTCGTAGTCGCGTTCGTTCTTGTCCTGATGCAGCGACAGTTTTGAACCCGGCTGATAGCGGTTGATCAGGCAAGCGTCGGGTGAGAACCCGCCAAACGCCGCCGCACGCGCCGCCGCGCCCGCCAACTCCAAAAACGACGGCGGCATCGCCGGCCACGGCTCCCCCGATTCGGGATCGCGCGATTCATAACGATACCCGCGCCGATCGGCGATCCATCCCCACGCGCCGCAGTTGGTCATGGCGAC
>JANWLQ010000208.1 GCA_025450725.1 Terriglobales bacterium | reverse complement strand
GGCTTGCGGCTGGTCCCTCATGCGCATTCTCCTGGTTGAGGACGAACACAAGGTCGCCCAATTCATCAAAAAGGGTCTGCAGCAGGATCACTTCGCCGTTGACCTCGCCGCCGACGGGGAAGAAGCCCTTTACCTCGCCGAAGGCGGCGGCTACGACCTCATTATTCTCGACCTCATGCTGCCCAAGGTCTCCGGGTTTTCCGTCTTATCCACCGTGCGCAAGAAAAACCCCAACGTCCCCATTCTCATCCTCACCGCCAAGACCTCGGTTGAGGATCGCGTGCGCGGGCTTGAGATCGGGAGCGACGATTACCTCATCAAGCCTTTTGCCTTCGCCGAGCTCCGCGCCCGCGTGCGCGCCCTGCTCCGCCGCGAGTGGCGCGAACTCAAGCTGCAGTTGCAGGTGGCCGACGTAATTCTCGATCCGGTGAAGCGCAAGGCCTGGCGCGCCGAAGCCGACCTTGATCTCTCCAACAAGGAGTTCATGCTGCTCGAGTACCTGATGCGCAACGCCAACCAGGTGGTCACCCGCACCATGATTGCCGAGCATGTATGGGACGCCAGCTTCGACAGCTTCACCAACGTTATCGACGTTTACATCAGCTTCCTGCGCAATAAGATTGACAAGGACCGTTCCGCCAAGCTTCTCCACAGCGTGCGTGGTGTCGGCTACATGCTCAAGGACGAGGCCGCCCAGGCATGAAGTTCCCGCTCCTCGCCTGGCGGCCCTCCTCCACCCGGGGCCAGCTCACCTTTCAGTACACTATCGTCTTCAGCCTGCTGCTCGTCCTCGCCGCCGGGCTGCTATACATCACGCTGAACTGGATCCTGTTTTGGAACATTGATAACGAGCTGCAGGACGAAGCCTCGCTGGTCAAGCAGTACATCACCTTCGAGCAGGGCAAGCCCGTGCTGCGCTCCCACACCCAGGCCGCCGACGAGAGCTACGATCTCACCACCATCTTCAACGTCTCGCAAATCCTAAATACCGAGGGCGTGCCGGTCAAATCCTCACCCGAGTTAACCGCCTTCGGCTATTCCTTTGAACCTAAAGATCTAAAGGGTTTGGTCGCCATGCAGCCGCCGCCCACCTTCACCACCATGGGCGGCAAGCGCGACGAGGAAGTCCGCTTTGTCAACACCATCCTGCTCGGCCCCCGCGGCAGCCGCTATCTACTGCAGATCGGCACCCGCCTCAAGCCCATCAACGACGCTCAGGATACATTTCTCTGGGTCATGCTCATGCTGCTCCCCGTCACCGTCGGGTTCAGCGCCTTCGGCGGCTCAATCATGGCCAAGCGCACGCTCAAACCGGTCACTGACATGACCCATGCCGCGCAGTCCATCTCGGCCTCCAACCTTAGCCAGCGCCTGCCCACCCGCGGGCGTTCCGACGAGCTCGATGAGCTCGCCGAGACCTTTAACGCCATGATCGCCCGTTTGCAGCAATCTTTCGATAAAATGAATGAGTTTGCCGCGAACGTGAGCCATGAGCTGCGCACGCCGCTGCAAGCCATGCAAGGCGAGACCGAACTGGCCCTCATAGCCCGCGCACCGCTGGCGGAGTGCCGGCGTGTGCTGGAAAGTAATTTGGAGGAGATTGACCGCTTAAACCGCATGATCCGCAACCTGCTGGTGCTGGCCCAGGCCGACGCCGGCGAGATGCGCCCCAAACGTGAAGCCATGGATTTGAATGAGCTGGTCCGCGACTTGGTCGAACAGATGCGCGTCGTCGCCCAGGCGCGCGGCGTGGACCTCCGCGCCGCCACCTCCTCCCCCGTCCCCCTCTTCGCCGACAGCCTCCGCATCCGCCAAATGATGCTCAACCTCATAGACAACGCGGTGAAGTACACCCCCGCCGGCGGGCATATCGAGGTCCGCGTCGAGCGCGTCGGCGGCCACCACGGCCAGGCCCAGGTGTTGGTGCGCGATACCGGCGTCGGCATCTCCGCCGAGGATCTGCCCCGCATCTTTGACCGCTTCTACCGCGCCGACAAATCCCGCACCCGCGGCGTCGCCGGCGTGGATGGCTGCGGCCTCGGTCTGCCAATCGTCAAGTGGGTCGCCGAAACCCACGGCGGCTCGGTCGAGGTCACGAGCACGCCCGGCCGCGGCTCCAGCTTCCTGGTTCATCTACCACTCCAGGAATCCACGGCGGTTACGGCATGAGCCGAGCGACCGAAGCCATGGCCGATCCCGTGTTCAACGTCCGCATCCTCGTCGCCGGACTGCCGCTGCAGTCCTGCTCGGTCATGCTCACCGACCGCGACGGACGCCACATCGTGGTTGACACCGGCTTTCCCCAGCACGACAGTCTTCTGCTCGATGGCCTGCAGCGCGCCGGCGTGAAGGCCGAGGAAGTCTCCGGCGTCATCAACACCCATTACCACCTCGACCACTTCGGCAGTAACTTCCTTTTCCCCAACGCCTGGGTCTACGGCTCGAAATTGGATTTCGATTGGGCGGTGCGCATTTACGAAAGCGTCAGCGGCGGCGAGACCCGGCGCGAAATCTTCCGCACCTTCTACCCCGAAGCCAAGGACGAGGAGTTCGACCGCATGGACGAAGCCCGCGTCCTGCAACTGCTCAAATGGATGTGGGATCCGGCCACGCTCGGCAGCCTGGACCGTTATCGCTGGTTCGAATCCGAGGATCTTGCCGTCCCCGGTCTCCGCATCATTCCCACGCCTGGCCACACCCCCGGCCATCTTTCGATCGAGGTCGCGGGCGCTGAAGGCCCGTATCTGATCGTCGGCGACGCCCGCCCCTTCGCCGATGACGGCGCCGTCGGCTACGACATGCCGCCCCACAGCCACACCGAGTTCGAACGCTCGCGCCGACTGATTGACCAATTCGAGGGCATCCTCATACCCGGCCACGACGACCCGTTTTCACAGACTCGAGAAGAAGCGCCTCTCGCCACCCGCAAATGACACCTACCCTTGCCGATTCCACCCGCGGCGTGTCCGCCCGCGTCACCCAGTTCACCGAGAGCGTCATTCGCGAAATGACCCGTCTCGCCGCCGAGTACGATGCCGTCAACCTGGCGCAGGGATTTCCCGATTTCCCCGCTCCCGATTTCATTAAGGAAGCCGCCATTCAGGCCATTCGTGACGACATCAACCAGTACGCCGTCACCTGGGGCGATCCGCTGCTGCGCCAGGCGCTCAGCGCCAAGTACGCCCGCTGGTACGGCATGGAGGTCACCGACGCCAACATCACGGTCTGCTGCGGCTCGACCGAGGCCATGATCTCGACCCTCATTGCCGTGCTCAACCCCGGCGACGAGACGGTCATCTTCGAACCCTTTTACGAAAACTACGGTCCCGATTCCATTCTCAGCGGCGCCGTGCCACGCTTCGTCACCGTGCGCCAGAGCGCCGATGGATGGTCCTTCGACCGCGCCGAGTTGGCGGCGGCTTTCAACCTTCGCACCCGCGCCATCATTATCAACACTCCCAACAATCCCACCGGCAAGGTGTTCACCCGGGCCGAGCTCGAATTCATCCGCGACCTCTGCATTCAGCACGACTGCCTCGCCATCACCGACGAAATCTACGAGCACATCATTTACGACGGCCGCCAACATATTCCCTTGGCCACGCTCGACGGCATGGCCGAGCGTACGATCACCATCAGCGGCATCTCCAAAACCTTCAGCGTCACCGGATGGCGCGTCGGATGGGCGCTTGCGCCCGCTCGTCTTGCAGGCGGAATACGCAAGGTGCACGACTTCCTGACCGTGGGCGCGCCCGCCCCGCTGCAAGTCGCCGCGGCCAAAGCGATGGACCAAGGTGACGAGTACTGCCGCCAGCTCTCCGCCGATTACACCGCCCGCCGCCAGCGCGTCGTACCCGCGCTGCAGCGCGCCGGATTCCAGTGCACCGCGCCCGAGGGGGCGTATTACATCCTCACCGACGTCACGCCGTTCCTTGGCATGTGCGGCGGCGAGGAGTTCGCGCGCTGGTTGGTGCGCGAGGTGGGCGTGGCCACCGTGCCCGGCTCCAGTTTTTATCACGACGCCGCTCTGGGCGCCGCCCAGACGCGCTTCTGCTATTCCAAGACCGACCCCACCCTCGACGCCGCCATGCGGAAAATCGCCGCCTTGTCCAAGCGTTAATTGCCCATCGTCCGCATCCCAGGTCCGCATCCCAGCGTCCTCAAGGAGTTCACCGTAATGAAAGCCGCCATTATCTCAGCCGATTGGAATCCCCGCGCCGACTACCCCGTCACCGCCGAAGAAACCCGCACCCATATGGCTCGCGTCGGCAGTTCCTGCTGGCAGAATCCCAGCTCCCGCGTCACCACCCTGCCCGACCCCGAGCCCGGACCCGAGGATGTCATCCTCCGCGTTGCCGCCGCCGGATTGTGCGGCAGCGATCTGCATTTCTTCGAGACCGACGGCGAGGGCTACATGAAGTACCCCGGCATGGCCCGCTTCCCCAGCGTCCCCGGACACGAAGTCTCGGGCGAAGTTGTCGCCACCGGCGCCAACGTCAAGTACCTCAAACCCGGCGACCTGGTCTGCCTCGACGACATGGTCTGCTGCCACCGCTGCGACTCCTGCCGCCGCGGCTTCCCCAATCAATGCGAAAACCTCGACGACGTCGGCTTCACCATGAACGGCGGATGCGCCGAGCTGCTCAAGGTGCCGGAGAGCAATTGCTGGAACATCAACGGACTGGTGAGCCGCTTCGGCAGCAAGGCCAAGACGCTCGAGGCCGGTGCGGTGATTGAGCCCTTCACCGTCGGCTACAACGCGCTCTTCGAGTGCGCCTCGCGCATCAAGCCTGGCGCCTACGCCACCGTCTTCGGCGCCGGCTCGATCGGCTTGGCGGTGATCCAGCTCCTGCGCGCCACCGGCGCCGTGAAGGTGTTGTGCTTCGAGAAAAATCCCGGCCGCCGCGCGCTCGCCACCAAGGTCGGCGCGCACGGCGTCTACGATGGCGAGGACGCAACCAAGATCATCCTCGAACAAACCGCCGGCCAGGGCGCGGACGTCCAGGTTGAGTGCGCCGGCGCCTTCAACGCCAGCGTGCCCGCGATGGAAGCCGCCGCCGCCAATGGCAGCCAAATCGTCATCATCGGACGCGACTCCAAGCGCGTGCCCGTGTTCCTGGAAAACTTCCAGTGCAAGAAAGCCAACATCGTCGGCGCCATGGGCAACACCGGCCACGGCACTTACCCGAATGTTCTCCGCATGATGGCCGCCGGCCTCCTCGATCCAACACTGTTCATCACCGACCGGTTCCCGCTCGACGACTTCAATAAAGCCGTGGACCAGGCCAAGACCCGCCAAGGCGGCAAAGTCCTCATCACCGTCGCGTAACCCGCGCTACTGCGCCCCCGGCATGGTCGCCAGAAACCGGGGGCGGCGGCGGTGTTGCGTCGCTTGTTCGAACGCGTATCCCAGCTTCAGCAGCGTCGGCTCCGACCAGGCGCGGCCGAAAAACGTTATGCCGACCGGCAAACCGTAGACGAAACCCGCCGGTACGGTCAGCGCCGGATATCCCGCGACGGCGGCCGGCGTCGCGCTTCCGCCCGTATCGTGGTCGCCGGTGGCGTAATCGGTGAGCCATGCCGGGCCGGCCGTGGGCGCGATTAGCGCGTCCAGATGGTGCTGGTTCATGATTAGGTCAATGCCTTCGGCGCGCGACTGTTTTTGGTCGTTGGCCAGCGCCTTCTGGTACTCCGTGCTGCTCAGCGGCCCTCGGTTCTCGGCCGCGATAAATAAATCCTGGCCGAAGTAGGGCATCTCGCGCTGGCGGTTCTTTTCGTTGAACTCAATTAATGCCGCCAGATTCGCCGGCGCTCCTGGACGCTGGGCCAGATACGCGTTCATATCCGCCTTGAGTTCATAACTCAGCACCAACGCCTCCGACCGATCAAACTTCCCCTGGCTGGGCACGTCGGCTGGATCCACCAACACCGCTCCCAGCCCGCGCAGCGCCTCCAGCGCTTGTTGCATCACGTAATCGCAGGCATCGCTAATTCCGAAAAATTTGCGCGCCACTCCCAGCCGCGCACCCTTCAATCCGGCCGCATCCAGTGATTGCGTATAGTCGGTACCACGCTCCGCCACGGCGCCGAGCAGCATTGCCACGTCTCGGACGCTCCGGCCCATCGGGCCGGCGGTGTCCTGCGAATGCGAAATTGGAATAATGCCCGCCCGGCTCACCAACCCGACGGTCGGCTTCAGTCCCACGATGCCATTCGACGAGGAAGGACATACGATCGATCCGTCCGTCTCGGTGCCGATCGCCGCCGCGCACAAACTGGCGCTCGTCGCCGCGCCCGATCCCGATGACGAACCGCACGGGTTGCGATCCAGCGCATAGGGGTTATGCGTCTGCCCTCCGCGCCCGCTCCAGCCGCTGGTTGCATGGCTGGATCGGATATTGGCCCACTCGCTCAAATTCGTTTTGCCCAAAATCACCGCGCCCGCCGCCCGCAACCGCGCCGCCACCGCGGAATCCCGTGCCGGCTTCGATCCCAACAGCGCCAGCGATCCCGCAGTCGTTTGCATCTGATCGGCTGTGTCAATGTTGTCCTTAATCAATACCGGAATGCCGTGCAGCGGCCCGCGCACGTGTCCGGCGGTGCGCTCCCGGTCGAGCTGTGCGGCAATGGCCAGCGCCTCGGAGTTGGTTTCGATCACGCTGTGAAGCCCCGGTCCCGCGTGGTCAATCTCCGCGATCCGCCGCAAGTAGCTTTGAGTTAGACCCTGTGCCGTATATTGGCCCGACTTCTGCCCTGCCGCCAAATCGGCCAGCGATATCTCCTCAAGCTCGAAGCCCCCCACCGTCGCCGCGCTCGCGGGCAGCGCCGTTGCCGCGATCGCCGTTCCGAGTGAGGTGATTGCCGTGCCTAAAAAATCCCTTCGCCGCATCCAACGAATATACTCCGTCACTCATTGCAATTGCTCCCGAGTGAGTCTATGGTGACCAATATGCGTACTCTCCGTGCAGCCGTTGTCGCTGGCTGCCTGCTCTCGCTCGCTCCCGCCCTGCCCCGACCAAGGCCGCTTCCGATGATGTTCAAGGCCTCCTGGGTGCGCATCGAGAGCCCCCACTTCGAGGTGCTTACCGACGGCGACCCCGATCAGGGGCGCGAAATCGCCGCCCAGCTTGAGCGAATGCGCGCCATGTTCATGGAAATGCTCCCCGGCATCAAGGACCCCGCCCTCCCGGTGCAGATCCTGGCGGTCAAGAACAAGCGCGAGTTCATGGATCTCACCCCGCCCGACCTCTTTGGCAAGGGCAAGCCCGACTACGTCTCCTTTCTCATGCCCACCGCCGAGCGCACCGAATTCCTCGTGCGTCTGGATTCAGTAGCCGATTCCAACTACCTTTATCCCTATGGCGTCATCTACAGCGCCTACGCCCAAATCCTGATCGGCCAAAGCTCCGTTCATATCCCCGACTGGCTGACCTACGGAATGGGCGAGTTTTACGAAACCGCTGAAATAGGCAATCACAACGCGGTGATCGGCAAGGTTAACCGCGACAATCTCGAGATCCTGCAAAATCGCGCGCTGCTCCCGGTCAGCGTGGTTATATCGGCCGGCGTCAATACGCCGGAATGGAATCGAACCGATCGCCGCGAACTTTTCGACGCCGAATCCTGGGCCCTCGTACACTACCTGCTCACCAACGATCAACAAGAACACACCCATCAACTGCAAACCTACATAGCGCGCCTAGCCACCCAGGCGCCCGAAGCCGCCGCCGTCAGCACTTTCGGCGATCTCGATCAGTTCCAAAAGACCCTGGTCGGGTACACCCGCCATCTCGCTTTCACTGCCATGGCGGTGAACGTCTCCACCAAAACCGACAAGAAAACTTACATCGTCGAGCCCATTCCGCTCGAGCGCGCCGAGGCCACCCGCGCCGACTTCATGGTCAACGATGAGCGCTTCACCGACGCCCGCCTCCAGCTCGAAGCCGCGCTCAAGCAGGATCCCAGCGATGCGGCCGCCATGGCCAGCATGGGCCTGCTCGAATGGCGCCAGAAAAATGACGAGGCCGCTCGCCACTGGTACCAGCAGTCCATCCAACTCGACGCCTCCGATTACCTGACCCAGTACCGCTTTGGCCGCCTCAGCCTCGAGTCGCCCACCCCCGGCTCCGCCACTGCCGATGCCGCGATAGAATCCAGCTTCCGCGCCGCGATCAAACTCAACCCCCAGTTCGCGCCCGCCTATGACGGCCTCGCCCGCCTCTTCCTGCGCCAGCGCCAGCATTTCGATGAGGCCGACTCACTTGAACTTCAGGCCATCACCCTCGACCCGGCTCAGTTCTATTACCGCTACAACGCCGCCATCGCGCTCATGGATGCGCAAAAGTTCGATGCCGCCACGCAGGTTCTAACCTTAGCCAAGACGTACGCCAAGACCGCCGAAGAGACCAGCCAAGCCGACCAGATGCTCTCCGAGATTGCCGGTTATAGCGCTGAAAAGGCAAGCGTTGACAAGTTCAACCAGCAAGCCGCCGCGCTCAGGCAGCGCGAAGCCGCGCTCAACAGTCAGGGCGAAGATACCTCCGCCACCGCCGCCCTGGTGCCCGTGCCGATTCTGGTGCGCACCGATCCCAACCCTAAACCCAAGCCGGTGGGACCCGCCCAGTCCGTCCTTGGCCAGGTGCAGTCGGTCTACTGTTCCGGCACCAACGGCATGGATATTGCGCTGAACATTGGCGATAAGACTTCCGTATTCCATAGCGATGACTACTTCAAAGTGGCCTTCACCGCCGTCAATTTCACCCCCAAGGGCCTGCTTCAGCCCTGCCAGCAGCTCGAAGGCCTCAACGCCAAGATTGACTTTGTTCCCAGTACGGACCCCCAGGTCGCTGGTGTGATCGTTGCTGTCCACTTAACCCAACCAAAGGCCAAACCCAAACCCTAGTCGTCACATTCCAGTACCGGCGGTCGTTTCACCCCTGTTAGCCTTCCATCTTCATGCTCTCTTCATCTCCCTCCCGGCACGATACACCTCAAATGCCGATGGCGCCCATGGTTGAGCTCGACCACCTCTCCTCCCGCTACGGCACGCGCGAGATCCTCAAAAATTTGACCGGCGCCTTCTCCGGCCGCACGCTCGGCCTGCTCGGACCCAACGGCGCCGGCAAATCGAGCCTGATCAATAT
>JANWLQ010000207.1 GCA_025450725.1 Terriglobales bacterium | reverse complement strand
GCCGGGGCTCGAACTGCCGGACGGCGCACCGCACAAGCGCCGCGCCTCGGTCGCAGCGCTCGCCGACGAGTTGCTCGCCCGCGGCGCCGATCGCGACTCCACCATCGTCGCCTTTGGCGGGGGCGTGGTCGGCGACCTCGCCGGGTTTCTCGCCTCGATCTACATGCGCGGGGTGGCGCTGGAGCAGATCCCGACCACGCTGGTGGCCATGCTCGATTCCTCGCTGGGCGGCAAGACCGGCGTCAATTTGGCCGGGGGGAAGAATTTGTTGGGGACGTTTTATCATCCCCGGCAAATTCTGGTGGACCCGTTACTGCTGAACACGCTGCCGGAACGCGAGTACCGCTCGGGCCTGGCCGAGGCGATCAAGTACGCCATTATTGGCGACGCCGAGCTGTTTGAATATATGGCCGCGCATATTGCCCCGCTGCACCGTCGCGAGCCGGCGGCGATGGAGCACGTTATAGCCCGCGGTCTCGCGCAAAAGGCGGCGGTGGTGGCGCGGGACGAGCGCGAAGGCGACCTGCGGCGCATCCTCAACTTCGGCCATACGCTCGGGCACGCGCTCGAGAGCGCCACCGAGTATAGGCATTTTCTGCACGGCGAGGCGGTGGCCTGGGGCATGATCGCCGCCACCGCCATCGCGAGCCGCCTGCAGCGCATCACGGCCGCCGACGACGAGCGGGTGCGGCAAACGATTCTCGCGCTCTGCGCGCCGCTGCCCAAGGTCGAGATCCCGCCGGAGCGCGTTCTCGCCTGCGCGGCGAGCGACAAGAAGTCGCAGGCCGGGCGCTTGCATTTCGTTCTGCCGCGGGCCATCGGCGAGGTCGAGATCACAAGCGAGGTGCCGCGCGAAACGATTCTGGCCGCGCTCGCGGAGCTTTAAGCCCCGCCCTGATTTTTACGGTAGACCACTTGAATGCCCTGGCGCCATTCCTCGTTAATGCCGATGCGCGTCCACTCAATCTCCGGCCCCAGCCACGCCGTCACCGCCTCGGTGTGCGGATGCCAGCGCAGCGCCGGCGCCACCAGCCACAACCGCGGCGGGAGCGCGCTCAGTTCGACCCCGGGGAAGTAGCCCAGGCGCTCAAAGTCGCCCGCCTGCTGATGGCGCCGTACGAGGAGCCAGTAATCGAGCGCCTGTAGGGGGAAACTGAGATCCTCATCGGCTTTTAGCTCGACCACGATCAGGCGCCCGTCGTGATCCACCAGCAGCAGGTCCATGACGTCGCGCTCCTGCGGGCGGCACGCCGGCACCTGGCGGTAGACCCAGCGCGTATCAAGGTCGGCGGCGAGAACGCTGGGATCGCTATGGATAAGGTGTTCCATCCAGGCCTCGGGCTGAATGCGGAACAGCCAGTCGCCGCGCCGGCCGCCGGCCACGCGCTGCGCCGCCAGCTCGCGCAGAAAGGCCAAGAATTGCGCACGGGTGGAGTCGACTAGAGGCGTTTGCTCGCGGCCGTAGCCGAAACTGTGGTGCGCGACCAGATCCTCGCCGGGCGGTGTTTCGCGGGCGATCTCGAGGCCGTAGACACGATAGAGGCGCCGGCCATCCATGCCATATTCGACCGTCGCTTGGGGGCAGCGCTCGCGGATCTCGCGCAGCAACTCATCGCTCGCCTCGGCCCCGCCCGTGGGCCAGGGCGCGGGGGCGCGCCGCAACTGGGCCTGAAGGTTGCCCTTGTTCTCGCCCCCCCACTCGGCGCGGTTCAACTGCCCGGCGGAACGATCCAGCCAGTAACACTCAATCCCCGGAGCGTCGCCGGGCGGGGCGAGTCCCGCGCGCTGTTGCGCCACATGGCGCTCGGCGCCCGGCGGCAGCACCAGGCGCAGTTCGGCGACCGGCATTCGGGGCCAGCGTTGGCGCGCCTGTTCGGCCAGCACCAGGGCTTGTGCCAATATGCCGCTCGTAGGGCTCTCTTCGATCGCCACGCACACCATGAGCGCGTGCTGTTTGCGCAGCACCAGCCGCACCCAGGGCGAGGCCGACCGCGGTGTTCGCGGCAGGGCGAGCTGCCGCCAGCCGGGCCAATCGCGCCCGATCGCGGCAAGCAAAGCCTGGCGGTACTCGGAGCGCGCGCCGGAGGCGGCATCGCCGGCCGGGCTCAGAACCAGCGCCTGGGGCTGGCGCTGCCCCATGCGCAAACACTCGAGCCGCAGGCGGTTGCCGCTTTGGGCTTTCCATCCGACGACACGGCGGACGAGATTGGCGTCGGGTGACCAGAAATGGCAGACCAACTGCATACCCAGCGTGATCGAGTAGCCGGAACTCTCGGCCTCGAGGCGGGCGACCCGGGCGCCGCCTTCCCACAGCTCGACCGCCGGCTGGCTGCCCAGAAAGGCCCGCACCGCCTGGGCGGCGACCGCCGCATCAAAGTCGGCCGACGTGGCTGGCGACGTCCCTGGGCGCATGGCTTGAGCCTACCCGCGCGGGCGTGGGCGGCGCATCCCCCCAAGCGGGGGAAAAAACAACGGCGTGCAACAAACGCCGCCACCCCCGCATCGAATCAGAAGGGGAGAAGCGCAATGCCGTTTTCCATTTGGGGCTGCCCACACTCGCATCTCAGTTTTCCCATCGTGACCCGCGATGAACTCACCCGCGGTCAGGCGAACGACAAGGTCAGCGCCGCCCAGCAGGGCCCCGGCCACCTCCACCCCCGCCCCCACGTAACTTGCCTCGATTGCGGACGCGAATTCTGGTACGACTGGGCGCGCATGCGCCGGCTCGACGCCCGCCCGCAAACCGCCACCCCCGCCGTCGCCCCCCGCCGCGCCGCTTGACCCAGCATTGGCCGTACCTACACGGGTTTCCTTCGAATTGGCTATCGAGTATTTCGGGGTTGATCGGCCGCGCCTCCACCTCCTCGGCAAATCTTCATTGCCATCCAAGCCTGTAGGCGATGGTCGGGACTGTGCCCGGCAGGCTCAACGCTGCTGGCGCGTCTCCGTGCCAAATCGAATCTAACCCTATAGGAAGCGGTGCTGGTTTGGGCGTGCCCCTATACGTTGGGCCATTGACGGGGCTGCCGAGGGCGTCCTAAGCTAGGCTTGCAGGCGAACAAAATACGAAATGTGAGTGCCTGCTTCGGCCATGAAATCAGCTCTAGAAAATTTGCTCGCATCGCGCGGCTTTGGGCCTACGTTGGCCGCCTGGCAGGCTGAAGCCGAACCGGACGCGGCGTTCGCGCTGCAGCTTCGTCCCGGCACGGTGAGTGAATTGGTTCCCGATGCGGAGCCTGCGGAAAACGCCCCCGGCAGCGGTGGGGTGACCAGCCGGGCGCTGCAACTCGCGGCCGCGGCGTCGGGGCCCATCGCCTGGCTCGATCCGCAGGACAGCTTCGATCCCGCGTCGGCCGAGGGCGCCGGTGTCGCGCTCGAGCGGCTGCTCTGGGTGCGGGGCGGCGCCCCGCCGGCGGCGCTCGAGGCCGCGCAACTCATTCTTCATGCCGGGCGGTTCGCGCTGGTGGTGGTGGATTTTCTCGCTCTGCCATCGGCGGCGCTGCGCATTCCGCGGGCGGCGTGGTTCCGGCTGCTGCGCACGCTCGAACGCGAACGGCGCGCCTCGCTGCTGGTGCTCGCTCCCCGTCCGTTGGCCGGCTCGTGCGCCGATCAGGTGGTTGCTTGCTCGTACCAGTCGGTGGCGTGGCGCGGTTCGTCGTATGCGATGTTCGATCGCGCCCGGCTGGGGTTCCGGCTGGTCACCAGCCGGCGGGCGCCGACGCCCGCCAAGCGTCCGGTGGCAAGGGTGGGGAGAGTTGATCAGGAGTTCGTAGCGTGAGCCTCTCCACGCAGTCAGCCACCGAGTCCGCCGTCGCCTCCGCCGTCGCCGAAGACGTTGCCAGCGACGCAGCATCGCGGAGCCGCGGCGGGTTGCAGCGAAGAGAGGCAAGCCTCTTCATTGCTGCATGGATGCCGGTGTTTCCGCTGCAAGCCGCCGCCGGAGGCCTGCCCCAGCCAGCGACCATTGTCAGCGCGCGTACCGGTCCGCTCGATCTGGTCGTCGCCGCCAATGGCGCCGCGCGCCGGGCCGGCATTCACCCCCTCATGTCGGTGTCGCAAGCTCTGGGGCGCGCGGCCACGCTCGCGGTTCTCGTCCGCAATGGCGAAGCCGAAAGCCAACTCGCTACCCGGCTTTTGGCTGAAGCCGATCATATCTCGCCGCGGATTCAAGCCGTGGGCCCCGACCTGGCGCTGATGGATTTCGCCGGGCTCGAGCGCCTCCACGGCTCGGCCGCGGCGGCGGCGGCGCGGCTGGCGCGGGCGCTGGGCGGGTTCACGCTGCAGACCGGGATCGCCGCGCATCCCGCCATGGCGCTCATTGCCGCCAAGTGCGGCCTGGGCGAAATCGCCGCCGGAGGCGAGGCGGCCGCGCTCGCCCGACTGCCGGTGGGTTTGCTCGCCGATCTCAACGAGCTCACCCGCGCGTTTATGGATGCGGCGCAAGTGTCGGATGTGCTCGGGCTGCTCTCTCGCTGGGGCATTCACACCATGGGCGCGCTGGCTGTGCTGCCGCGCGCGCAGCTCGCGGCCCGGCTCGGTCCGACCGGGGTGCAATTGCAGGCTATCGCGCGCGGCGAGGCGCTGGGGATTTTACAGGCGGCTGGCGCACCTGATTCCGCGCTGGAACGCACGCTCGCCTTTGACCCCGCGATCAGCGATCTCGAGGTGATTAAGTTGGCCGTGAGCCAGGCCGCTCAAGCGCTCACGCCCGAGCTCGATCGGCACGACCGGGTGGTGGATCGCTGCCAGCTCGCGCTGGGGCTGGAGAATGATCCAAGGCCGCGCCTTTACGAGCGTTCGTTCGCGCTGCCCACCCGCGAGGCCAGCGTGATCGCCGCCCAGCTTCAGCTTGCGCTCGAACACCAGCCGCCGGCGCGGCCGGTGTACTCGCTGGCGCTGCGCTGTGGTGTGGTGCATCCGCGGCGGGTGCAGGCGCGCCTGTTCGCGGCGGCCCGGCCCGACCCGGCGAAACTGCCCAAGCTCGTGGCCCGCCTGGGCGAAATGTTTGGCTCCGAACGCGTCGGCTCGCCGCGGCTGATTGATTCGCACCGCCGCGGCGCGTTCGCGCTGCAGCCGTTCACGCTGCCCGACGAATTGGAGCCGCCGGCAATTGCGCCGTCGTCTGCGCGACTGGCGCTCCGGGCCTTTCGTCCGCCGCGGGCGGTCGAGGGCTCGCAAATGCGCCTGCTGCGCCGCGCCGGGCCATGGCGCAGCCAGGGCGGATGGTGGCGCGAGAGCGGCGATGCGCAGCGCTGGGCCGAGGATGAGTGGGACGCGGAGATTTGCCTGGCCGGCGAATCGCACCCGGCCTGGTACCGGCTCGCCCGCGACCTCACCACCCAGCAGTACTATCTGCTGGGCCGGTACGATTGAGAAAGGGACATTCTTATGTGCGGACGCTTTACACTGACCAAACCTCCCGACATCATCACCCAGCACTTTGGGCTGAACGAAAGCATCGAAGCGCTCGGCACACCGCGCTACAACATCGCCCCCACGCAGACGATCGTTGCGCTGCGCCATGTTGAGGGCCGCCGCGAGTTGGTTCCCGCGCGCTGGGGGTTCGTGCCGGCGTGGGCGAAGAACTCGAACCCGCCGCTCATTAACGCGCGCGCCGACACCCTGGCGCAAAAGCCGTCGTTTCGCGAAGCCTTCCGCCAGCGCCGCTGCCTCATCCCCGCGGATGGATTTTATGAATGGCAGCCGGCGGGGAAGCGCAAGCAGCCCTGGTTTATCTCGCTGCTCAATCAGGAGATTTTCGCCTTCGCCGGGCTGTGGGAAGCGTGGCGCGCACCGGACGGGACGCTCACGCCCACCTGCACCATCATCACCACCACGCCGAACCAACGTCTGGCCTCGATCCACGACCGCATGCCGGCGATTATTCCTCCCGCCGCGTATGACGAGTGGCTCGTGGGCGACAATCCCGCGGCGCTGCTTGCGCCCTACCCGGCCGAAGCGTTTCAGTTGCATCCGGTGGCCGGCACCGTTTCCAGCCCGCACAACGATTCTCCCGAGTGTAGTCAGGCTATCGAAGTTGAATTAACCCCCTAGCGGAGCGCCGACGGGGGGCAAGGGGCCCCGCGTCGGCGCGAGCAAAGCGGGACGCGCGGCGTGAGCCGCGCTGGGGCCCGCGCCAATAAACCGCAGCGCGCGGCGTGAGCCGCGCCGGGAATTATGTACGTCGAACTCCGAGCTCGGAGCGCTTTTAGTTTTCTCGAAGGCGCGAGCCTGCCTGAAACGCTGGCCGCGACGGCGGCCGAACTGGGGATTCCGGCCATGGCGCTGAGCGATTGCGCCGGCGTGTACGGCGCGCCACGCTTCCACAAGGCGATGCGGCAGCAAGGGCTGCAGCCAATCATCGGCGCCGAGATACCACTCGACGATGGCGCGCGCCTGCCGCTGTTGGTCGAAACCCGGGATGGCTACCGCAACCTTTGCCGTCTCTTAAGCCGCATGCATTTGCGCTCGCCCAAGGGCGAGGGGCGCTGCCGGCTCGAGGAACTGGCCGAGTTTGCGCCCGGCCTGGTCGCGCTCACCGGCGGCGAGAGCGGGCCGCTGCCCGCCGCGCTCCGCCGGGGCGAAGCCCGCGGCACACTGGAAGCCTTGCTCGGCGCGTTCGGCCGCGACAACGTTTTCGTCGAGGTGTCGCGGCATTACCGCCAGTCCCAGGAGCGATTCAACCACGCCTCGATAGAACTCGCCGACGCGCTCGGGCTGCCGCTGGTCGCAACCAACGCCGTCACCTACGCCACGCGCGAGGCGCAGCCGGTGGCCGATGTGTTCGTCTGTCTGCGCCACCACGTCCGCCTCGACAGCGCCGGACGCAAGCTCGAGGCCAACGCCGAACGGCATCTGAAGTCGCCCGAGGCCATGGCGCGGTTGTTCCGCGATCGTCCCGACGCCGTCGCCCACACCGGCGAACTCGCCGCCCGCCTGCAATTCCAGCTCGATGAGCTGGGCTATGCGTTTCCGCGTCCGCCGGTGCCCGAGGGGGAGACGCCGGCGAGCTTGCTGCGCCGCCTGACCGAAGCCGGCGCGGCGCGGCGGTACGGCTTCACCAGTCCCCTGGCGCAGCGCGCGCGGCGGCAGATCGAGCGCGAGTTGGGGCGGATCGAAAAGCTCGGGCTCGATGGGTATTTCCTCATCGTGCACGACATTGTCTTTTTTTGCCGCGAGCAGGGCATTCTCGCCCAGGGGCGCGGCTCGGCCGCCAACAGCGCCGTGTGCTACAGCCTCAATATCACCGCCGTGGACCCGGTCGGCATGGAACTCCTCTTCGAGCGCTTCCTATCCGAGCAGCGCGGCGAGTGGCCCGACATAGACATTGACCTGCCCAGCGGCGACCGGCGCGAGCGCGTCATTCAGCACCTGTATCAGCGCTACGGCAAGCACGGCGCCGCGATGACCGCCAACGTCATTACCTATCGCGGTAGGAGCGCGGCGCGCGAAGTCGGCAAGGTGCTTGATTTTCCCGACGCCATGATCGGGCGGCTCATTCAGGCCATTGCCGCGGCGCGCCCGCCCGAGCCGCAGGATGTGGTCGAGCACGGCGGCGCCCCGCCGGGCTGGGATCCGGCGCCGGCCGAGCGGCCTACGCTGCACGAATCGCTGCGCCGCGCCGGCTTCGACGCCGCCCATCCCCGCTTGCGGCATTTTCTCCATCTCTGCCGCGCGCTGCAGGATTTGCCTCGGCACCTGGGTCAGCACTCGGGCGGCATGGTGCTTTCCGATGAGCCGCTCGACGGCGTGGTCCCGCTCGAGAACGCCTCGATGCCGGGACGCGTCGTCGTGCAGTGGGATAAGGATGACTGCGCGCAGCTTGGCATTATCAAGGTTGATTTGCTCGGACTGGGCATGATGGCGGTGCTGCAAGATTCGATGCGCATGCTCCATCCCCAGGCGGCGGAGAACGCGCCCGAGGCACTCGACCTGGCCCAGTTTCCGCCCGACGACCCGAAGGTCT
>JANWLQ010000206.1 GCA_025450725.1 Terriglobales bacterium | reverse complement strand
CCGCGCCAAAGGCGACAAATGAACTTGACCGAACGTTTCCACAACGCCTGCCGTTCGCTCCCCGTGGACCGTCCGCCGATCTGGCTGATGCGCCAGGCCGGCCGCTATATGCCCGAGTACCGCGCCGTCCGCGCCCGCCACTCGCTGCTCGAAATCTGCCGCACCCCCGCCCTCGCCGCCGAAGTCACCATCACCGCCGCCGAGCGCCTGGGCGTGGATGCGGCCATTATCTTCGCCGACCTGCTTCTGCCCGCCGATCCCCTCGGCCTCGCGCTCGAATTCACCCAGGGCGAAGGCCCGCGCATTACCCCGCCCCTCCGCGCCGCCGCCCAAATCGCCGCCCTGCCCACTCCCTGGCCTGGCGCGCTCGGCTACGTCAGTGACGCCATTGCGCGCGTCGTCGCGCATTTTCGCGGTGCCATGCCGGTGATCGGCTTTGCCGGCGCGCCCTTCACGCTGGCCAGTTATCTCATCGAAGGCGGCAGCTCGCGCAATTTCGTCCATACCAAGCTGCTCATGCACACGCAGCCCGACGCCTGGCACGAGCTGATGGACAAGCTCACCCGCGGCCTCGCCGGCTACCTCGCCGAACAGGCCGCCGCCGGCGCCGCCGCCCTGCAGCTCTTCGATAGCTGGGCCGGAGCGCTCAGCGAGCCGGACTACCGCGAATTTGTGCTGCCCTACAATCAACGCCTGGTGGCGGGCATCCAGTCGCTTGGTATTCCCGCCATTTATTTCTCCACCGGAACTTCCGGCTATCTCGAAACCGTGGCCGAGGTCGGCGCACAGGTCTTGAGCCTCGACTGGCGCATTCCCCTTGCCCACGCCCGCCGGCGTTTGCGGGCTCTGTCACGACCCATGCCCGCGCTCCAGGGAAACCTTGATCCCGTCCTGCTCATCGCCGGCGGCGCTGCGTTGCGCGCCGCCATCGCCGCCCAACTCGGCGCCATGGCCGGCAACCCCGGTTACATCTTTAATCTCGGTCACGGCATCCTGCCCGAAACGCCGGTCGAAAACGTCCTCGCCGCCATTGCCCAGGTGACCCAGGGATGAAAACGTATCCGCAGGGCTCAATTGACGTTCATGGCGCGCGCGTCCACAACCTGAAGCGCCTGAGCGTCGCCATTCCGCTCAACGCCCTCACCGTCGTCACCGGCGTCAGCGGCTCGGGCAAGAGCAGCCTCGCCTTCGACACCCTCTACGCCGAGGGACAACGCCGCTACGTCGAGTCCCTCTCCGCCTACGCTCGCCAGTTTCTCGAGCGCATGGAAAAGCCCGAGGCCGATTCCATTGACGGCATCGCACCCGCCGTCGCCATCCGGCAAAAAGCCGGCAGCCGCAATCCCCGCTCCACCGTCGCCACCACCACCGAAATTTTCGACTACCTCCGCCTGCTGTTCGCCCGCATCGGCGAAACCTACTGTCCCGATTGCGGCCTCCCCGTCGCGCGCAACGATGTGGATAGCGCCGTCCAGACCCTGCTCACCACCGCCGCCGGACGCCGCGCCCTGCTTTTGTTCCCGGTCCGTCCCGATGCCACCACCGAAACGCCGCTGAAGGATCACCTCGCCGAGCTCCGCTCCAAGGGCTTCAACCGCCTCTGGCAATCGGGCACCATGGTCGAGTTCTCGACCCCCGAATCGCTGCTCCAGCTTGATCTCTCCCAGCCCGTCTTCGTCCTCGTGGACCGGCTCGCTATAGACCCCGAGTCCGACGCCCGCGCCCGGCTCGTCGATGCCATCGAGATCGCCTACCGCGAAGCCGGCGAAGTAACCGCCTTTTTCCCCGACGGCGGGGACCCGATCCGGTTCAACGAGCGCTTCGAGTGCAAGCGCTGCGGACGCACCTTCGCCGCTCCCGAACCCCGCCTGTTCTCCTTCAACAATCCTTACGGCGCTTGTCCCCGTTGCCAGGGTTTCGGCAATACCACCGACATCGCCGAAGACAAGGTCGTGCCCAACCCCGCCCTCGGCCTCGGCCAGGGCGCCATCGAGTGCTTCAACCGTCCCCGCTGGGTGAAGTGGCAGGCCGCCATGAAGCGCTTCGCCGAGCTTCGCGCCATCCCCTGGCTGCGCCCCTGGCGCGAGTTGACCGCCGAGCAGCGCGCGCTGATCTGGAACGGAGCCGGAAAATTTCCCGGCGTCACCGGCTTCTTCGAACGCCTCGAACGCAAGAAGTACAAGGTCCACGTGCGCGTCTTCCTCAGCCGCTACCGCGGCTATGCGCTCTGTCCCGAGTGCCACGGCGCCCGCTTGCGTCCCGAGGCGCTGTGCGTCTACCTGTTCTCCGCGACCGAACCACCGCTCCGCCACAATATCGCCTCCGTGCTCGCGCTCACCGTGGAGCAGGCGCACCAGTTTTTCGCCGCCCTCCGCCTCACCCCCGAGCAGGCCGCCATCGCAGCCGCCATCCTGGTCGAGGTGCGCCGCCGGCTCGAATTCCTGGTCAAGGTCGGCCTCGAATACCTCAGCCTCGACCGCACCGCCCAAACCCTTTCCGGCGGCGAGGCCCAACGCATCCAGCTCGCCACCTGCCTCGGCTCCCAGCTCGTCGGAGCGTTCTACATTCTTGACGAACCCTCGATCGGCCTTCATCCCCGCGACACCCACCGCCTCATCACTATCCTGAAGGAGCTGCGCGACCTCGGTAACACCATGCTCGTCGTCGAGCACGATGCCGATGTTATGCGCGCCAGCGATCAGCTTCTCGATCTCGGCCCCGGCGCGGGCGAGCTGGGCGGCGAGCTGATCGCCGCCGGCACGTTCGCCGAAGTGCGCGACACGCCCGCCTCGCTCACCGGCCAGTATTTGCGCGGCGTCAAGTCCATCCCCGTGCCCAGCCTGCGCCGCAATCCGGGCCGCCGCGAACTGGTCGTAGTCGGCGCCAACGCCCACAATCTTCAAAATCTCGACATCGAAATCCCGCTCGGGCTTCTCGTCGCCGTCACCGGCGTCTCCGGCAGCGGCAAGAGCACCCTCGTGCACGACGTGCTCCACCAAAACTTGAAACGTCATCTGCACGGCGAGAGCTCCGAGGACGCGCCCGGCTTCGTCGGCTGCCGCGCCATCAAAGGCGCCCATCACCTCAACGAAGTGGTCCTGGTGGATCAATCCCCCATCGGCCGCACGCCCCGCTCCAACCCGGTGACCTACCTCAAAGCGTTCGACGGCATCCGCGAACTCATGGCGCAGCAGCCCGAAGCCCGCAAGCGCGGCTACCGCGCCGGCCACTTCTCCTTCAACGTTCCCGGCGGACGCTGCGAAACCTGCCAGGGCGATGGTGTCGTCACCGTGGATATGCAGTTCCTCGCCGACGTCGAACTGGTCTGCGAGGATTGCGCAGGCACCCGCTATCAGCCCGGCATCCTCCAAGTGCGTTTCAACGACCGCAACATCCACGAGATTCTCCAGATGAGCGTGCATGCCGCGCTCGCCTTTTTTCAGAAGTTCCCAAAAATCGCGCGCCCTCTTCGCCTCCTTGAGGAGATCGGCCTCGGCTACCTTCACCTCGGCCAGTCCGCCACGACGCTCTCTGGGGGCGAGGCCCAGCGCATGAAACTCGCCGCCCACCTCTCCCAGCCGCGCACCGCCGACCGGACCCTCTTCCTCTTTGACGAGCCCACCACCGGCCTCCATTTCGACGACATCGCCAAACTGCTCGCCGCCCTCCAGCGCCTGATCGAAGCCGGCGGATCGGTGGTCGTCATCGAGCACAATCTCGACGTGCTCAAAACCGCCGACTGGATTATTGACCTCGGCCCCGAAGCCGGCGCCCAAGGTGGACAACTGGTGGTCGAGGGCACGCCTGAAATGGTCGCCGCCTGTGCCCACTCCCGCACCGCCCCCTTTCTCGCTCCGCTGCTGCCTTCATCTTCGCTATAGTTTGTAAGTAGAGACTGCCATGCTGTTGCCCGCCATCCTTTTTCTGCTGTTCGCGCCGACTGCTCCCCTGCGCCAAACTCCCAAGCAGGCCCAGGACTACGCCAAGCTTCGGTCGGAGGTCGCCGCCGCCCAAGGCGTCAAACAGGCCGAAGTTCTCGCCAAAATGGCGGAACTCGAGTTCGACTTCGCCCGCCAGGCCTTCGTCAGCCCCCAGCCCAGTGACGCGGGCGTCACCCAGCTTACTCTCGTCACCCAGCACGCGGACCAAGCCATGGCCAACCTGCGCGCCGAAGCCGCGCTCGGCCACAAGAACGGCATGAAGAACGTCGAAAGCTCCCTGCAGCGAATTGGCTTCGGGTTGAAGGATCTTGCCCAACAAGTCCGTTTCGAAGTCCGTCCCAAAGTTGAAGCGGCGCGCGACCATATCGCCGACCTCCGCGCCGAACTTCTGCAGATGATGTTCGCCCCCAAGCCCAGGAAGACGGAAACCCAGCCGCGGGCGCTTCCAGTCCGTTTTGTTTTCCACCGTCAACAACAGCGCGATCCCCTGACGCCCTTCGAGGCCGATCGCATTCGCGACACCGCCGGCTCGCTCGACCAGCGGGTGGCGGTGCTGTTGCAATTTGCCCAGGCCCGGCTCACCCAGTTTGACAAGGTGCGCAACGCCAGCCCGCGCCCGCCCGACCGCGAAACCAGGCTCTATGAGCTGCTGCGCCAGTACAACGCGATTCTTCCCGAAGCCGAGGATGCCCTCGACGGTGTGCTGAGCGGAGGCGGCACCAGCGCTACCTCGAGCGACTCCGCGGTGAAGAAATACAACGTTCCCAAAGTGCTCAAAGCCACCCTCGCTTCGCTCAGCCAGCTCAGCGCCGAGCTCCAGCATATTCAGTCGGCTTCGACGCCGGCCGACCTCGCCACCTACCACTTCGTGCTCGACGACTGCCTCAGCATCACCAACGATTTTCTTCAGAACGCAGGCCAAGCCAAGCCCAATGGCGACTAGCCCCGTTCTCAAGCGCGACCTCCACCCTACGTTCCTGGCGGTGTTCCGCGAATTAAAGCCGCGCACGCCTTTTCCTGAATTCGACATTCAGTTCTATCCTTACGCCCACGTCACCAGCACGGTCCGCCTCCGCGAAGGTAAGGTGCTGGTCCGCATGAGTGATCTGCTCGAAACGGCGCCCGAACCGGTGATCGAGGCTCTGGCCCAAATTCTTCTGCGCAAGCTCTACCGGGTTCGCATCCCCGAAACTTACAATGCCCGCTATCGTCGCTTCGCCGGCCAAAAGGATATTGTCGCCAAAGCCCACCTCATCCGCCAAATTCGCGGCCGCAAACAAATCACCACTGCGCAGGGTCGGCACTACGACCTGCATCAAATCTTTGACGAACTCAACAATTTCTACTTTCAGGGCTGGCTGGCGCGGCCGGAATTGAGTTGGGCCCGTAGCGCCTCCCGCCAAAGTCTCGGGCACTACGACGCCGCCCACAACGCCATCTTAATCAGCCGCATCTTTGACTCACCTCGCGTTCCTCGGTTCGTGCTTGAGTACGTGGTTTATCACGAAATGCTGCATCTCCGCTTCCCAGTGCGGATGCGCGGCTCCCGCCGCTGCATTCATTCCGCCGAGTTCCGCCAGGAGGAGCGCAAGTTCCCGCGCTGGGCCGAAGCCGAAGCCGCCCTCAAGACGCTGTAGCGATTGCTGGAACCAACTCTCGCCTCTCAACATCTGTATTAACATAGAGGTAAGCTGTCGCTGTCCTCCTCTGCTGTATGGAACGTCATCTTGCTCGCCGCCTAATTCAAATCGCTGCCCTGGTTCTTGCCGGTTTTGTCCCCCTGGCGGCTCAGGGTACCCAGCAGCAAACCGGCCCCGTCATCATTCCTAAGAAAGCGCCGGCGCCCGCCGTCACCCCCGCGCCGCCTCCGCCCGCCGAGCCGCAGATTCAGAAGCCGAGGTTCAGCTATTCCGTCAACGTGCCCGACGTCGAGATACCGGTCACGGTGCAAACCCAGAACGGCGAGTTCGTGCCGAACCTCACCGAAAAACAGTTCGCCGTCTACGAAGACGGCGTGCCGCAGAAAATCGAAAAAGTTTCGGTCACCAACGACGCCCCCATGACGACGGTCATGCTGATCGAGTTCCGCACCACCTGGTACCAGTTTCTGTACCATATTCTCGAGGCGTCGTACGTTTTCACCGGGCAATTGCAGCCGCAGGATTGGGTCGCGCTCGTCACCTACGACCTCAAGCCCACCGTCGTGGTTGATTTCACCCACGACAAGCGCGCCATTTACGGCGGCTTAAACTCCCTGCACTTCGCCGATTTCAGCGAAGCTGATATGTTCGATTCACTCTCCGACACCATCGACCGGCTGGACGCGATCCCGGGGCACAAGAACATCGTCCTCATCAGTACCGGCTTCAACACCTTCAGCCACATGACCTTCGACCAACTGCGCAAGAAGGTCCAGGCCACGCAGGGCATCACGATCTACACCGT
>JANWLQ010000205.1 GCA_025450725.1 Terriglobales bacterium | reverse complement strand
CGGACCGGGTCGCCACCTTGTACTCGCGGATTTAAATCGAATACAAGCGTATGGTCCGGCGATGGCCCCAGCGACGCCGCCGATTGGGCGAAATATGAATGAACTGCCATTCCCGCGACGGCGATCACCACGACCACCAGGCAGGCTTGGCTGGCGATGAGTGCGGAGCGCCATGAGAGGCCGGACCAGGATATGTCTAGCGCATCGAGCGCGCCGTGATCGGAGCTGAGATCCGAGGTTCTACGCTTCGTACGAGGATTTGCTAACAGCGTCGCCCATAGCAATGCGATTAGCAGTGCTGAACCCGCAAACGCCGCCACGACGGGCACGCGAAGCGCCGCCGCATGGCCGGCGAATTCGGTAATGCCCAGCGCCGGCAAGGCGGAGGTAAGCATATGTATGCCCCACCACGCTAGTACCACTCCCGCAAGAAGGCCGAGTAGGGTCACGACAACACTTCCCGTTGCCGCGTCCAGCCATAGGTGTATGCTCCTGGCGCCGAGCGCGCGGCGGATCGCCAAATCCATGCGGCGACGATCGGAGACACTGAGCAGGAGTACAGTGACATTGCAGCAACCCACGAGAAACGCCAGGCACACCGCCAGGACAACCAGGCCCAAGGTGCGCCGAACGGGGGCATCGGCGATCTCCTGAAGCGCCTCAATCCGGACGCGCTTGTTAGCGTCGAAGCGGTACTTACGGCCTAAATTGGCAGCAGCCGCATTGAGAGCCGACTCGGCTTGGGCAACAGAAACTTTCTCGCGCAGACGACCAATCCCAAAAAGCCCTGCGTCACGCCGCGGACCCGGATTGTCGCGCAGGATGTACCAAACGTCGCAGCCCTCTTCCGAGAATGGGAGCGGAAGGGCGGTCCCGGGCGCCAAGACCCCCATAATCTCCAGGTGCAGCGATTGGCTGCGGTTGGCACTCAAGCCCAACGCAATTGGCGTTCCAACAATATCGCGCCTGCCCGCGTAGCGGCGAAGCCACAGGCTATGGCTAATCCAACCAGGGGCGACCGAGACAGATCCGCCAGGGTGGTCGCTTGCTATGGGGCCCCGGCCGAGCACGGTTCGCACCCCCAAACCGGCGAATGTCTTGGCATCGATCATTAGAGCACGCACGGGTTGGCCGCCGCCGCCGTCCTTGAGCCACATTGGGTCGGAGGTGAAGGCTCCGAGGCTCGACAACTCCGGCCCGGCGGCGGAGGCCAGATCGGCAAGATCGGGTCCTGAGATGCCGAGCTCCGCGCCGCCTAAGCGCGATTGTTCCCAGACCGCAATCAACTGATCAGGCCGATACAGCGAAAGCGGCTGAAACCCGAGGGAGATCACGAAGCTCGCCACAGCCGAAACTGTTCCCATGCCAACGGCAATCGTGAGCAGGTATTGAACGCTTAGTCCGCGGCTGTGGCCCCACCAACGCAAACATCTGGGCAGGTTCATATTTTCTCGAAGCCAACCCGCGCCGGCCGGAATCAAGGCCGCCCAGGCCGTTTCGCTCCAGTGTACATGCAGCCGAGTCGCGCCGACCGCGCACTACTCGACAAGCAGCGGCTGGCAGGTATGGTTCTTAACGGCAGCTTTGTACAGGCACGAGCTACACCCCTGCACCGCGCAATAGTGCGGCGGATCCCGCCTTCGGCCGACCAATAGCCACGGTGCGTGCCGAACTGGCTGCGATCCAAATTCTGCATGGCATCTTGGCGCCGAAGCAGCGCCGCCAAATCGACGAAAAACCCAATAAAATTGCGGCTCTAAATCTTGCCACTGAGATAGATTGGAGCGCGCCCTTTTCTGGCACACGAGGTAGCCCGCCCCAGCCCCCGCCCTTCCATCTGTTAGTCCAGGCGAACATTCAGCCGGTCGCGTAGCACCGGATTGGGGCTCATGGAGTCCCCGGGGCCGGCGTTGCGCCCAAGCGGGACGCGCGGCGGCAGCCGCGCCGGGGTCCGCGCCAATCGACGTTAAAATGAAAATGCGGCACTTAGCCCGTGTATGCGCCTGTAGCTCAGACGGATAGAGCAGCGGTTTCCTAAACCGCGTGCCGCAGGTTCGACTCCTGCCAGGCGCACCATTTTTCCGCACCTACTATCTCATCATTAGCCCGCTCTCGCACAGGCGCTTGACCAACGGCATCGTCTAGAGGTCAAACCGGCATAGTTGGCTACGATATTGTTCTGCTACTGTCGCGGGTCAGCCGAGAGCGCCGCGCTTTGAGCGAGCGATGGTAGGCTGAAGCAGTGTCTTCCTTGACTGAGCTCTTTGCCAACAACGAGTTGTGGGCGCGGCAGTGTAGCGCCCGCGACCCCGGCTTTTTCACCCGGCTGCAGGCCCAGCAGGCGCCCCGCTATTTGTGGATCGGCTGCTCGGACAGCCGCGTGCCCGCCAACGAAATCGTCGGCCTCGCGCCGGGGGAAATGTTCGTCCACCGCAACGTCGCGAACGTGGTGGTCCACACCGACCTGAACTGCCTGTCGGTGCTGCAATACGCAGTGGATGCGCTCGCCGTCGCCCACGTCATCGTCACCGGCCACTATGGCTGCGGCGGCGTGCGCGCGGTCTGCGACGGCGCCCGGCTGGGCCTGATTGACAACTGGCTGCGCCACGTGGACGACGTCCGCCAGCGCCACCGCGACCAACTCTCCGGTCTCGACGCCGATGCCGCCGCGCGCCGGTTGTGCGAGCTCAACGTGATCGAGCAGGCCCGCCACGTATGCGAAACCACCATTGTGCGCGACGCCTGGCTGCGCGGCCAGCCGCTCGAGGTCCACGGCTGGATTTACGGCCTCGCCGACGGCCGTCTGCATGACCTCGGTTTCGCCGCCACCCGCCAGGATGACGTGGCCGCCGTCTATGACCGCTCCATCGCCGCCCTCTGGGTGGAAGGACCGAAGCGATAACCCGTTGCTCCAACCCGCCGCGACTCCCCACCCCGCAACCCAATGCGGTTGCGGGGGCCATGGAGGACTCGGTGGCTGCCTGCGTCGGGCGCACCATTTTACCGGCTTGGTTCAGGTCGAACTTAGGCGCTTATCGGGGAGCACGTTTGCAGCTATCCCCACGTGTCGCGCGGCTTGCACCGCGCTTGAAACGGAGGTAGTCGACCTCCGTCAGGTCGGCGTATGTGGTGGCGAAGCGTTCAATGGCTTGATCGAAAACGCCGCTTTTGCCCATGTAGCCGGAGAGGAGTGCCGCATCGCCGGTGCGGGCGTGGGCGCGGGCCAGGGCCCAGCCGCACAGGCCGGCATATTCATTCCAGTCGGCCGGGGTCATCGCCTCCAGGTCAATTTTAAATTTCATGTCGTGGAGCTGGCGGAAGTAGTAGTCGTGACCGTTGTCGTCGCGCGTCCAGCCCAGAAATACGTCGCTGGCGGACTGCAGCATGCGCTGGCCGACGACCACGCGCTGACCCTGGTTTTCGAATCGGCTGGCGGCGGTGTAGGGCGCGAGCACCGAGCGCCGGGCTTCCTTGAATTGCAGCAGCAGCGGATCGTTGGCGCCGGCCATGAGCAGGGCCACTGCGCATCGGGTGCCGACCGAGCCGACGCCGACCACCTTGCGGGCGACATCCGCCAGCTCGTAACGGTCGAGCACGATGCGGCGCTCGGGCGGCAGCGTTTCGCGGTAGAGATGGAACATGCGCCGCACGTGGCGGCCCAGGAGTGCCCTGTCGCGGGGATGGTAGATGAGCGGAGGACGATCGGCGATGCGCGGCTTGCGGCGGCGCAGGGCGGTGATCTTGGGAAAGTCGCGGTCCGGCGTACGGCGCGCCGCCGCGGCGATGACCCGCTGCCAGCGCTTGCGCGCCGCCGGCGTGGTCGCGTGATCAGCAAGCAGCGATAGATTGAGATGCGAGTACCATACCCCGAGCGCGGGCATTTCCGCGTAACGGTGCATGTGGGTTCGGTACGCCTCGGCGGTCAGGCGGGCGTTGTCGCGGCAGCGGCGTTCCGTGAACCCGGCGACGCGGTTGGCGACGAGAACACTCGCCGCCAGCCGCTTGAGATCCCATTCCCAGGGCGCGGGGAGGGTCTCGTCGAAATCGTTGATGTCGAAGACGAGTTGGCGTTCGGGGGTGCCGAAACCGCCGAAGTTGCCGACGTGGCAGTCGCCACAGGCTTGCGCGCGCATTCCGGTCGCGGCTGACGTGCTCAGGTCGGCAGCCATGACCGCGGCGGCGCCGCGCAGGAAGGCAAACGGGGAGGCACGCATTCGCTCGTAGCGAATGGGCAGCAGCGCCGGCAGCCGGCCCTGGTCGGACTGGCGCAATAATGCCAGCGGATCGGCGCGATTTGAGGGCGGCTTCCAGTCGCCGTGGGCCGAACGCGGCACGCGTTCGCGCAACTTCTTGCCGATTGTCATGCGCTGCTCGACGGTCAATGGCATGGCAACAGCATACAGGCGGCGGTCGCAAGCGGCGTGGCTCGGCCGCGGCCCGCAATCTGTACAGAGGTGTACAATAGAGTAACGATGAAAACGGTCGCCTTTACTGAATTCCGGCGCAATGCCTCGAAGCTGCTCGACCAAGTGGAGCAGGGCGCAACCTTACATATCGAACGCCACGGCAAAGTCGTGGCCCGCCTGGCACCCGCTACGCCCACCGGCTATATTCCGGCCTGGCGGCGGCCACACAAACCAATCGTGACAAAGGGCAAAAGTTTGGCGCGAATGGTTCTTGAGGAGCGGGAACAGGGACGATGAGAATGTTTTTGGACTCATCGGGAATGGTAAAGCTTTACCGAAGTGAGTCCGGGAGTCGAGATGTCGCGGTCCGACTGAGCCAGGCGGAAGAACTGGGCCTTTCCGCCCTGAGCTTAACGGAAGTCATTTCAGCGCTTTGCCGCTGGCGACGAGAAGATGTCCTTGACGGCGCGCAGTACCGTGAAACGAGGCGACAGTTCCAGGCAGACTGGAGAGATGCCACCGTTGTCGAGCTGACGGCGGCTGTTTATGGCCGCGCCGTTCATTTGCTCGAGAATTGGACGCTACGTTCATCAGAAGCATTGCAGACCGCATGCGCAATCGAGTGGGGCGCGGATCTTTTTATTTCCGCCGACAGCCAGCAATGCGCGGCGGCGCGAGGAGCAGGGTTAAAGGTGGAACAGCTAACAGTTCAGTAGCGCAGTTGCGCCCGGCTGCAGGATTTTCCCGCTTTTTGCCGGATGCCCGTATAATCATCGGCGCGAGGCTTATTGGGAGGTCTTCATGTCGCTTTTTTCCTGCCGCGGTGCGGTTGCATTTTTCTCTGCCGCTTTGTTGACGCCGTTCCTTTATGCGCAGAGCGCGCCTTCTGTTGGGGTCGCGACCGAGTTTGAGAATTTGCATTTCCGCTCCATCGGGCCCGCCTCGATGTCGGGACGGATCAGCGACTTCGCCGCGTATGAGGCCAATCCCGCCATCTTCTATGTAGGCTCCGCGCACGGCGGGTTGTGGAAGACCACCGATGGGGGCGCCACCTTCACGCCTGAGTTCCAAAATGAAGGACTCATGTCGGTCGGCGCGGTGGCGATCTCGCAGCGCAATCCCGATATCGTTTACCTGGGCACGGGCGAGGGTACCAACCGGCAAAGCCTTTCGTGGGGTGATGGCGTCTGGAAGTCCACCGACGGCGGCAAGAGTTGGAAAAACCTCGGCCTTACCCACTCATACCAGATCAGCCGCATCGTGGTTGATCCCGACAATGACAACGTCGCGCTGGTTGCGGCGCAAGGCGCTCTTTTCGGACCCGGCGGCGACCGCGGAATCTATAAGACCAGCGACGGCGGCGCCACCTGGAAGCAAGTGCTCAAGATTGACGAGGACACCGGCGCCAACGACATCGTGATGTCGGCCAGCAACCACAGCGTGCTGTACGCCTCGAGCTATCAGCGGCGCCGCACCCAGTGCTGCGTCAACGGCGGTGGACCAGGCAGCGGCATTTGGAAATCCACCGACGGCGGCGATACCTGGAAGCGGCTGAGCGGCGGCGGCCTGCCGTCGGGCCCGCTCGGGCGCATTGGGCTCGCCGTGTATGCGCATAGCGAAAACATTGTTTATGCCGAAATCCAAGGGCCGACGCCGGCCGGCGCAGGGCGCGGCGGCGCGGGCGCGACGGCGACGGGTGAGACGGGCGTCTACCGCTCCGACGACGGCGGCGCAACCTGGAGTAAGTTTGCGAATCCGGACAACCGGCCCATTTATTTCAGCCAGGTGAGGGTGGATCCAAATAACCCCGACCACGTGTTGGTGGCGAGTGTGCGGCTGTACCTTTCGACCAACGGCGGACGCACATTCTTCCCGATTGATCTCTCCGAGCACGACGACAAGCACGCCATCTGGTGGGATCCGCACAACTCGAACCACCTGCTCATCGGCACCGACGGCGGCGCCTACACCACGTGGGACATGGGCAAGTCGTGGATCTGGTACCCCAACCTTCCGGTGGGCTTGTTCTACCACGTCGGCTTTGACAACGAACAGCCCTACAACGTCTGCGGCGGGATGCAGGACAACTACGATTGGTGCGGGCCCAGCGCGGTGCGCACGTCCGGCGGCATCTCGAACGACCGTTGGCAGACGATTCAGGGCGGCGACGGTTTCGTGGCCATCATGGATCCGCGCGACTCGCGCACCGTCTTCAGCGAAACCCAGGACGGCAACACCATGCGGCACGACCGCATTACCGGCGAGTCGAAGAGCATCCGGCCCACGCCGCAGAACGTGATTGACGCCATGCCGGGCGGGATTGGCTGCGATACGCCGGCGGCGGGCACGGCCAATGCAGGGGGCGGAGGCGGCGGCGCGCCGGCCCCGCGCTGCGCGGCGTACCGCTTCAATTGGGATACGCCGATGACGTTCGCGCCCCATGATCCGGGCACGTTGTACATTGCCGGGAACCACGTGTTTCGCTCGACCGACCGGGGCGACTCATGGACGGCGATCAGCCCCGACCTGACCAGCCACGCCGATCGCGACCAGATCGAGACGATGGGCGTGAAAGGCAGCGCCATTGACATCGCCAAGGACGACGGGGTCAGCGCGTGGCCGACGATTGTGACTTTCGCCGAGTCGCCGAAAACGCCCGGTCTTTATTACACCGGCACCGACGATGGCACGGTCAGCGTGTCGCGCGACGGCGGCAAGACGTGGGACACGAAGCTGGCGGAGCGCATGCCCGGTTTCCTCCCCGGGGCGTGGGTTTCGAAAGTGCTGCCCTCGCGCTACGACGCAGCCACGGTTTATGTCGCGAGCGACGCGCACCGCATTAACGACTACGAAACGCACCTGTGGGTCAGCCACGACTACGGCGCGACGTTTCAATCGTTGAACGGCAATCTCAGCGGCCAGGCGATCAAGACGCTGACCGAGGATACGCGCAACCCGGACGTGCTCTACGCCGGGGCGGAGACCGGCATTTTCGTCAGCCTCGATCGCGGACGCAACTGGCAGCGGCTCGAAGGCAATCTGCCGACGGTGCGTGTGGATGAGATGACGATTCAGCCGCGCGATAACGCTCTGCTGATCGCCACCCATGGACGGGCGCTCTGGATTCTCGACCACCTCTCGCCCATTCAGGAATACAGGGCGGCGGAATCGGCCGCGACCGGAGCCAAGTTGTTCTCGATTGACCCGGCGCTGGAATGGAAGGCATACGGCGACAAGAACGAGGAGTTCTGGGCGCACCAGTATTTCATGGGCGAGAATCCGCCCAAGGCGGCGGTGGTTGACTATTACTTAAAGAACAAGGCCAGCAGCGCGTCGCTTCAGATCGCCGATTCGACGGGGCGGAAGCTGCGTGAACTTCCGCTCACCGGCGCCAGCCTCGACGCCGGCATTCAAACAGCATGTTGGGACTTCCG
>JANWLQ010000204.1 GCA_025450725.1 Terriglobales bacterium | reverse complement strand
GCCGGCGAAGCCTGGTGGATCGGCTGCGCCCAGGCCATCGCGGTCATACCCGGTGTGTCGCGCTCCGGCGCCACCATCACCGCCGGACTGTTCAGCGGCTTGACCCGCGAAGCCGCGACCCGGTTCTCATTTCTCATGGCGACGCCGATCATCCTCGGCGCGGTGGTTTTCAAGGCGCATGCGGTTCACAAAATGGGCGGTATTCCCGCCGCCATGCACGCGCCCTTCGTCGCTGGCGTCGCCACGTCCGCAATCGTCGGCCTCGCCTCCATTGCGCTGTTCATTCAATTCCTGAAATCGCGCTCATTCACTTTGTTCGTTTGGTACCGCATCGCCCTCGGCATCCTGATCATCGGAATGTTCGTCGCCGGGTTCCGCTCGTTCTAGCGTTCCGAAACCGAAAGTGGTTCGACCAGCGCCTCGATCTGATAACTGTTGCCGTCGGCGTCGGAGAACTTCGAAAGCAACGACCGTTGTCCGACCTTGAGCAGTGTATTGGCGGAGGTGCTGGACCGCTGGATCACCGGCTGCAGCGGCGTCGAGTTGGGCGCGAGCGCCGACGTGCTGGCGTTCATCATTAGGCCCACTTCCCCTTCCGGAACCGGCGTGTGCGCGCCTGGGTTTTGTAGACGGCAGTCTAGCGCAAACCCGACGTTCTCGTAGTCAATCTTGTCCGTACCGGTGCGGATCGGCACCCGTTCGCCAACCTCCAGGCGACTGAGGCTATCGTCATTGCGCACCGTCAAGGTGTACGTGCGCGCCTCAGCCGGCTTGCCGTTCTGCACCTGGGTCAGAAAAAACTGGACGCGGTAGGAGGCGGCGGGTTGCTGCGCCGTGGTCCCGGGAGCGAAGGCCAGCAGGGCGGCGGCGGGAAACAGCAGGAGTTTTGCCTTCATTGGTTTTTTCCTTTCGGGTGTCGGGGTTTGGACTTGGAATGGGAAGACTGTTCGCCGTCGTCCATGCCGATGGCGCCCAGGGCGGAAGGATTTTTCTCCATCAACTGAAGCAACTGCTTCTCGCGTTCCGTAAGCGGTGGCGCGGCCGTCGCCGGCACGGCGACAATCGTCGCCCGCTCTTGCGCCAATGTTGCCCGGGCGCGCAACAATGCCCGGCGTTCGAAAAACCAGCTCGCGCCCAGCAGTACCACGAGCAGCGCCGCAATCGCCGCCCACGCCGGCGCCCCCAATCCCCAAAACCGCGGCTCCTGCACCGGCGCGCGTCCCCGGCTCAGCCAGCGCTCCACCGCGCCCTCCGGCGGCTCGACCTCGGCATAACCCTCAAGTATGCGGTTCACCACCTTATCGAGATCCATGCGAGCCCTCCTTGCGCGCTCCGAGAGCGGCGTCGAGTTTTTCACGCAGCAGGCGACGCGCGCGCAGGCATCGCGTCCGCACCGTAGCCTCCGGGATACCCAGTGCCAACCCGACTTCCCTCGCCGACAGTTCCTGCACGGTGGACAACACCAGCGGCTGGCGCAGCTTTGCCGGCAGGCATTGAATGTAATGTTCGGTCAGGCCGCGCAGCTCCCGGCTGGCCGCCATCTCATCCGCTCCCACGCCCGACGCGCGCAGCTCGGAGACGGCATTGAGTTGTTCCACGGAAATCAGCCCCGGCCGCGGCCGCCGCGCCTTGGCCACGCGCCAGGCAATGCGCGCCAGCCAGGCCGCCGTATCGTCAACCTGGGCCAGGCGATGACGGTACTTCCAGGCACGCTGCAGGGTTTCCTGCACCGCGTCCTCGGCATCCTGATGATGGCGCAGGGCGGCAAATGCGATGCGATACAGAAGGCGCGCATGCACCCAAACCGCCTGCTCCCACGCCGCCGATTCGCTCATCGGCAGGCTTGTCGCCGGATTGATTACCACCGCTGCCATCGTCTCCTCTTTGAGTAAAGAGCGAGGCGGGCGGGGTTCGTTCATAAATAATGCGGCTTACGGGTGCGGAGTCGTCGGGGGCGCCGGCGGTGTCGGCTTTGCCGGACCGAAGAAACTGTCGCTGATGGTCACATGCGCCGCGGTGGCCAGCTGGTCAATCCGCTTGTTCACCGCGTCGCCGGCCAGTTGCTGGGCAATCTGCGGCTTCGCCTGGTCAAACGGCATCGTGGAGCGGGATTCGACTTCAATGATGTGGTAACCGAAGCGGGTGTGCACCGGGTCGCTCACTTTGCCGATCGGGAGCGTGTTCACCGCCGTCTCGAACTCGGGCACCGTCTCGCCTGGCGAGATAGCGCCCAAATCCCCGCCCTTGTCCTTGGAGCCGGGATCGTCGGAATTGGCCTTCGCCAGTGTGGCAAAGTCGCCGCCCTTCTTGATTTGATCTTCGACTTGGTTGACCTTGGTCAACGCTTCGGCTTGGGTGCGCGGATTGGGGCCGCCGGGACTTTCGGAGTCGCCAATCAGTATGTGGCGAACCTTGGCCTGTGAAAACTCGGCCGTGTGCGTGTCGTAGTAAGTCTTGATCGCGGCATCGGTCGGCGTGGTCTCCGCTTGCAGCTTATCCACCACGCTCTTGGCCAGCGCGTTGTCGCGCGCCAGCATCATTTGCGCTTTGAAGCTCGGGTCCTGGTCGAGACCGCGGCGATGCGCTTCCTGCACCAACGCCAGCATCTTACCCAGCTCATCCGCCACGGCGCGCTTGTTGGCGTTCATCTCCGCCTGGTTTTGCGGCGGCGCAGCCTTGACTAGCGCATCGAACTGGCTGGCATGAATCGCCTCCGTGCCCACCGAGATCACCACCGGGTCGCTCCCTGCGGCTGCGGTTGCCGCCGGCTTGGCGGGCGTTTGGGCCAACAGCGTGGCGAGGCCGACAGCGAGCACGAAACCCGCGCGGAGAAATGGATGAGAACTGCGCATCTATCCATTGCATCACAAAACCGACCGTTTGCGGGGAATTTCGCAAGTGGACATCCGCTCCAACCCATCGGGCGTGTTAAATTAGCCCGGCATGAGCGCGGACGAAGATTGGATGATGCAGGCTATGGCACTGGCACGGGCCGCCGAGCTGGCGGGCGAGGTGCCGGTGGGCGCCATTGTCGTATCGAGCGAAGGCGTCGCCGTCGGACGCGGCTACAACCGCACCCTACTCGACGTGGATCCAACCGCCCACGCTGAGATCGTCGCGATGCGCGAAGCCGCCTGGAAGCTCGGCAACCATCGCCTCCTTGGTACAACCGTGTACGTATCGATTGAACCCTGCGTTATGTGCGTGGGGGCGCTGATTCAGGCCCGCGTCGAACGCTTGGTTTACGGCGCCGAAGAGCCCAAATCCGGCGCCTTGCGCTCGGTGCCGTCCCTGTTCCAGCATCCCGCCTTGAACCACCAGTTCGCGGTAACCGCCGGAGTCATGGCCGCCGAATGCGGCGACTTGGTCCGGCGGTTTTTCCAGCGCCGTCGCTAGCCCAAACTAATTTCTCTCGTGCGAAACCGGAACCATGCCCTTCATGGCGTAATAAACCATGATCATGCCGTACTGTTCGTTGCTGTGCGCGACATCCAGGATCAGCGATGTCGCCCGCGCGCGTTCGCCGCGACCCGGGATCTTCACCATATCCGCCATGTTGCTGTCGGTCAGCGATGCAAAAACCGGGTCGCAGAAATCAAACGAATCTTTGACGATTTTGGTTGCCTGGGCTTTGGAGTAGTCAGTCTTGGTGTCATCCACCTCTTTAGGACCGGCCTTCCCCATAGTGCGGCTGCACTGTGAGTTATTTTCATTGGCAATGTGCACCAGTATCTGGCCGAAGGTGCGTAGCTGCGACTCCAAACCGGCGGGCCGCCAGTTGTACTGATCCTCCGGCCACTTGTCGGCCGAGGCAAGAATAAAGCGTGAGTTCTGCTTATAGGCGTTTTGGAGGGCGTGCGCCAGGTCCTGCGCGGGTGCCGCGGGGCGCGCCGGCTGTTGTGCCACCAGCGCCGCTGCGGCGGTCAGGAAAAGGGCAGTGCGAATTGCTGTGCGAATCATTATTGTGTAACCTCCCATCAAGATGCAATTATGCCACGTAGAGCCCGGCTATTTCGGAAAGATCACGTTCAGCACGTCGCGCGTGGTGTAGACACAGCGATCGTTGTGGCCGCACTCGGGGACGATCATGATGTTGTGATGGCCGCCCAGCTTCTGGTTCACGTAATTGACAAACGCTTCGCCGCGGGCGCGCCGCGTCGGGCCCTGCGCCATGGCGTCGGCGGAACTGTCGAATCCGCCGAGCGGCAAAGTGTCCACCTGACTCAGCAGGTACGTGGCATCACGTGAAACCAACTGCTGCCGCAGCTGATCGTCACTCATTTTTGCGGTGTATCCGGTGGTGCGATGCTCGAGTCCATACGGCCAAACATCGTACCCAGGCACCTGGCTTGCCTCGCTGTATCTTCCGTACGTGAAATTCGTGTGCGGCTTCTCGTCCTGCCAGCCGACACCGGCGTTGGCCGGATAAGCGTCCTCAGAGGCCCTCGGCCGGGTCGCATCGGGCCAGGCATAGCTGGACGGATTGGCGACCACATAGCGTAGCGAGATACCGAGCTTCCCGTCCACCTGATTGGCCATTTCGTAACGGTCCACAAACTGGCCGCCCGCGGAATGCCCGGCGATGACGGCCACAGTGAGATTCGGAAACACTTTCTTGTCGGCGAGCCGACGCAGGATCTCATCCACGAAATCGAACGACGTGAGGTCGGGGTTGCTGGTGGAGGTGCCGCCGGAGCGCCAGCTGTCTCCGCCGCAGGACCAGTTGACTTCGTTGTCGGCGAGCGTGTCGGTGCAGCCCCGTCCGTTGGGCGAATGCGAGGCGAACCGCGGCGCAATCACCACCGTGTCCTGCTGAGCTCCGGCGAGGAAGGCGGCGGCGCTCGCCGTATTGAAATAATGATCGGGGTTGCGCAGCGTGCCGTGCACCATGATCAGCGCGCGGCGGATGGCGGGATTCGCCTTGTCCAGCGGAAAGCTGGTATAGATCAGCGAGCGCGCCGGACCGCCCTTGAGCGCCACCCAATACGTGCAGGCCGGGGTGGCGGAGGTGCAGGGCGCGGCTTGCGCGCCCAGCGGCAGCGCGGTGAGGAGCAGCAGGAATGCCATTCGCATGCCAGCAGCATAACAACTTACCGGGGCTCGGTAGTGTCGATAGTCGTGGTATGGTGTTGTTGACGTTCGAGGTGTCGCGCCCATGCCCAAGCCCTCCGATTTGATTCAAGGCACGCTTGATCTGCTGATTCTCAAGACCATTGCCGCCAGGCCGCTGCACGGCTGGGGAATCGCCAAGCGCATCCAGTCCGTCTCCGGCGAGGTGTTCGCCATTGGGCAGGGCTCGCTCTACCCGGCGTTGCACCGGCTCGAACAACAAGGCTGGATTGCCGCCGAATGGCGCGACTCCGAGCTTGGCCGCGCCGCCAAGTTTTATACCCTCACTCGCCCCGGGCGCAAGCAGCTCGAGCGCGAACTCGAAAGCTGGAGCCGGCTTTCCTCGGCCATGCAACTGGTCATACAACAGGCTTAACCGGCAATCTTCCACCAGGAGTAACCCCGTGCGCACGTTTCACATTCTGACCCGTCGCTTTCGTTCCCTGTTGCACCGCGCCACGCAAGACGATGAGCTTCGCCGTGAAATCGATTTGCACGTGGAGCAACTCCTGCGCGAAAACCGGGCCGCCGGCATGACCGAGCCTGCCGCGCGGCGCGCCGCGCAATTGCAATTTGGCGCCACCGAGGCGCGCCTCGAGCAGTGTCGGGATGAGCGCCGGGTGCAATGGATTGAAGACATCGGCCGCGACGCCGGCTACGCAGTGCGCCTCATGCGCAAGTCGCCTGGCTTCACCCTGACGGCGCTGCTGTCGCTGGCCCTCGGCCTGGGCGCCAACACCGTCGTGTTCAGCGTGTACAACGCGCTCCTGCTCAAGCCGCTGCCAGTACCCGCCGCCGATCGCGTCGTGTTTGTCAACAATTCCGGCATGGTGTCGAACTCCTATCCAAACTATCGCGAAATGCGCGACCGCAACGCCGCGTTTTCGTCCCTGTTTGGATATCGCATGGCCCCGCTCGCGCTGGAGCAGAGTGGCCGCGGAGCGGCCGCCGACCGCGTGTGGGGCTATCTGGTAACCGGCAACTATTTCGAAGGACTGGGACTGAAACCGGTTGTGGGTCGCTTTTTCACTCCCGCCGACGACGGTCAGCCCGGCGCCAGCCCTTACGCCGTCATCACCTATGAGAGTTGGCGCAACCGTTTCGGCGGCGATCCCCGCATTGCCGGACGGGAAGTCCGAATCAATGGCATGGCCTACACCGTCGTGGGCGTTACGCCTCGTGGCTTCCACGGCACTGAACTGTTTTATTGGCCTGAAGTTTTCGTTCCCATGTCAATGCAGCCGCAAATCGAGGGGCATTCGTGGCTCGACAACCCCAACGACTTCGACCTCTGGATCGGGGGCCGCCTCAAGCCTGGCATCACCCCCGCGCAGGCCAATGCCAATCTCGCCACGATCGCCGCGCAACTCATCCGCGAGCGCACAGTCAACGACGGCATGCGCCTTACGGTTGCGCCTATCGGCCTGGGCGGTTCGACCTTGCACCAGCCCACCGCCGCCTTCGGCGGCGGCGTGCTTCTGCTCGCCATGCTGGTCTTGCTGGCCGCCTGCGCCAATCTGGCGGCGCTGCTGATCGCGCGCGGGGTGGACCGCGAGCGCGATCTCGCCCTACGCGTCTCGCTCGGCGCGGGCCGTGGCCGACTGGTGCGCCAGTTGCTGACCGAAGCTATCACGCTGGCGCTGCTGGGCGCCGCCGCGGGTGGCGTCCTGGCGCTGCTTCTCCTGCGGCTGCTGAATCATTGGCGGGCTCCGGTGGATTTTCCGATACGCTTCGACGTTAGCCCCGACCTGCGCGTTTTTGCGGCCTCCCTGGCGGCCGCCCTGGCAACCGGTGTTCTTTTTGGCTTAGGGCCGGCGCTGCGGGCCCGCAAAGCCACGCCCGCCCTGCGGCTGAAGGGCGAGCGCCACCGCGGCCCGGGCCGGCTGGCTGCGCGCGACTTTCTTTTGCCGGTGCAACTGGCGCTGTGTTCGCTGCTGGTCACCACCAGTCTGGTGGCGGGCCGGGGCCTGGCCGCCTCCCTGCAGAGTCCGCTGGGCATGCAACCGGACGGCGCCGCCATGGTGGGCTATGACTTCGGCCTGTCCGGCTACACCCACGAGCACGCGATGCAGTTGCAGCGCCGAGTGCTGGAGCGCGTGACGCGGTTGCCCGGAATCGCGGCGGTCGCCTACGCCAGTTCGGTGCCACTGAGCATTGATCAATCTCATACCTCAGTCTGGCGCGACGGCACCACTGCGTTCCGCAACAAGACATCCCTGGCCGCCAATTATTACGATGTCTCGCCGGGCTACTTTGCCGCGCTCGGGACCCGTCTTCTCGCAGGCCGCGACTTTGACGATCGCGACAGTGCCCAGGCGCCCGCCGTCGCCGTCGTAAACGAGACTCTCGCGCGCCGCTTGGCCGGCAACGCCAACGCTGTGGGCAGGCGCTTCAGGCTGGGCAAGGGACAGACGGTCGAGATTGTCGGCGTTGTCGAAAACGGCAAGTACAACTCAATCACCGAAAATCCTACCGGCGCGCTGTTCCGGCCCATGGCGCAGCAGTACAACCCGACCATGGTATTGCTGGCGCGCGGCGGCCGCAATGAGACGGATACGGCCATCGCGCTGCGCGGCGTGGTGAACCAGCTCGATCCGCACCTTGCGATCTATGGCGTGGGGACCTTGCGGGACATGCTCGGGTTTGTCTATCTGCCCATGCGCGCCGCCGTGATTACGCTGGGCGCGTTCGGCATCCTGGCCCTCATGCTATCGTTCACCGGCATTTTTGGCCTCAGCGCGTATGCGGTGTCGCAGCGCGCCAAGGAGATCGGCATTCGCATCGCGCTCGGGGCCGGGCGGCGGGAAGTGCTGCGATCGGTATTCGCGCGCATCGGCTTGTTGGTAGCGATTGGCGCCGCCGTCGGCCTTGCGCTCGGCGCCGCTGGCGCCGGCCTGCTGGCCAGCGTTGTTTACGGAGCGGGAAATGGCCAACCAGTGATCATCGCCGGCGCGGTCGTAGCGGTGGGAGCGGTGGCGCTCGCGGCGGCGTATGGACCGGCGCGGCGCGTCGTG
>JANWLQ010000203.1 GCA_025450725.1 Terriglobales bacterium | reverse complement strand
CGGCATTGTTGGCGTAATCGGCGTTGGGCAGGACGTGCTGCGCGGGGTTGAAGCCAATGGCATCCTCGTGGCCGCCGAGAATATTGATCGCGTTGCCGCTGATGCGCAGCCGCGGCCCCGGAATGCGCCCATCATTGATCGCGTTGCGGACCGCCGTATCCGCCGAGCCGGCGCCTTCGGTTCCCATGTCGCGCTCGGCGGTGTAACCCGCCATCAGGTCGTCGCGCGCCGCGAGTGTCGCCATAATCGTTCGCTGCGGCACGGATTCCATCACCGTTTGCAGATCCTCGGCGCCGGGATGCAAAAAAAGGTGCACGTGCGCGTCGATCAACCCCGGCAGCAGCGTGCGATCGCCGAGGTCCAAAATTTCCGCGTTTTGCGGGTGCTTCACCGTCGGGCCGGCTTCGACGATCCGGTCGCCCTCCACGAGAACTTCGCCCGGCGTCACGATGCGTCCGTTGCGGATATCGAGCAGGCGCGCCGCGTGCAGCACTACAGCGCGCATCGGCGCAGGCTGCGACTGCCCCGCCGCAGGCAGTACCGAAAACAGAACTACGAGAAACGTCGCGGCAAGGCAGCGGAGTCCGGTCATGTGCATCGCACGCGATGGTATCACCTTGGAATTCCAGGCGTCCGAAATCTTGGCGCGTGGCGCAACCTTTCTCTCCGCATTTTAGGGGGTCGGAGCTTCCAGCTCCGACATAAACGATCGGCGCGCAGCGCCCACCTCTCGCGCCGCTTCACCCGCGCGAGCCTTCCGCTCTGCTTCCGTCGTTCCTCCCTCTGCACGATGCCATCGGGGCCCCGTGGCAATCGTCGCGCCCATGTAGCGCCACCCCTTCAGGGTGGCATCCTGATCGCTGCTAATCAGCCTAGGAGTACTGGACCAGATTTCTCATTGCGAATCGCGTTTGATGGCAGCATATTGTTTCGCTTATCTGCCGGAGTGGATTTATGCCGGGTGCCCCATCGTCGCCGGTTCTGCGAGGGTGGGGCTTTTCGCTTTTCCCGGCTGCACCTAAGCGACCGGATCAATTCGAATCGTATTCGACTCTCGTCCCGCATAAAATTCAGCCCTGCTCCAAATCCAATCCCGCGAACGCAGAGCCAACCCTCGCTTCACCGGATTCATATGCATGTAGCCGAGCTTTTCAATCTTTTTCTTCCGGCTCCAGACATTGAAATCGTAGAAACGCTGCTGCCAAAATTGCGGAAGCGAATTTGTTGTCCCAGGAAAACCCAGCGTCTCCGCCTCCGATGGCGCAAGCGCGTCGAGACGCGCTGCTTTAACGCGTACAGCACCATCGACGGATTTCCCCTTTTCGGCTCGCCGATGAGCAAGTGAACATGTTCCGGCATCACCACGAAGCCCACCAGCGCGAATCCGAACTGGTCTCTCACTTCGTTGAGAATTTGCACAAAGACGTTGCGAGCGTGCGCTGAGCCCAGCAGCGGCAGCCGGCGATAACAACTGAACGTGATGAAGTGGAGATGGCCGAATCCGTAGATGCGCCTGAGGCGCTGTGGAACAAAGGCGGCGTTGACGGCAGGACACTGAAAGCGCGGATCAAGGCGGGGCGAAGCCGCAGGACTGTGGCGATGAAGCCTCAATAACGTCCTTGACGGAGCGTGGTCCGTCGAGTGATAGTGCGGTTCCCATGGCCCGCCGTACCCGAAACGTCACTTTGTTGATCTTATATGTAGATGCTCGCGATCCTGCGCAAAGGCACCGGCAAGGAGAAGTTCTCACATGCCCCTTCGCGCCGTCCTAGAACACAGAACCAAAGGCAGGTTCGGTTGGGCGGTGCTGGCGATCGCTCTACTATTGCTCCCGCTTAGAGGCTGGGCGCAGGCAGGTGTGACGCCGGGCGTCACGGCCGAGGCACGCATCACCGCGGCCATTGACGAGAGCCGCCTCACGACGCTGCGAGGCAACACGCATCCGCTGGCCCGGAAGGAGTTCGACCAGGGCGCCGCGCCGAGTGGGTTGCCGATGCGCCGCATGCTGCTGGTATTACAGCGCAGTCCCGCGCAGGAAGCTGCTCTCGCCGCGCTGCTCGAGCAGCAGCAGGACAAATCCTCGCCCAATTACCGCCAGTGGCTGACGCCCGCGCAGTTAGGCCAGCAGTTCGGCCCCGCCGATCAGGATATCCAGACGATCACGTTGTGGCTGGGTTCGCACGGCTTTCAAGTCGCCAGGGTTGCCCAGAGTCGCATGGTGATCGAGTTCTCCGGCACCGCCAGCCAAGTCCTCGATGCGTTTCACACGCAGATGCACGAGTACACGGTCAGCGGCAAGAATCACTGGGCCAACGCGACCGACCCGCAGATTCCGATCGCGCTTGCCTCGGTCGTCGCCGGCATTGATTCGCTGCATGATTTTGGCCGGCGGGCGACGAACCACCTGGTCGGAGTATTCGCGCGATCCAAGACCACCGGCGCGGTGCAGGCTGTGAAGCCGCTGTTTACATTCCCTGGCGGCTGCGGCTCAAGCGTCAGTTCTCCTTGTTACGCCGTCGGGCCCGCGGATTTTGCCAAGATTTACGATGTTCCGAACCTGCTTTTGAACCCCGCGCCCGGGACGGTGTTAAACGGCGACGGCGTCACGATTGCCATCGCCGGAGAGAGCAATATCGTTATTCAAGACGTGCGGGATTTTCGGAGCATGTTCGGGCTGCCGGCCAAGGATCCCGTGATTATTCTCGATGGTCCCGATCCGGGGATCGTGGAAGGCGTGGAGACAGAAGCGGACCTCGACGTGGAGTGGTCCGGCGCGGTGGCTCCGAATGCCACGATCGATCTGGTGGTGGCGGAGCCAACCACTACGAGTGCGGGCGTCGACCTGGCTGCCGAGCACGTGATCGATAACAATCTCGCGCCGATCCTGAGCGAAAGTTTTGGCCTTTGCGAAGCCGCCCTGGGCGCGGCGGGAAACCAGTTCTACAGCCAGTTGTGGCAACAGGCCGCGGCGCAGGGCATCACCGTCACGGTGGCGACCGGAGACAGCGGCGCGGCGGGCTGCGACTACTACAGCGGATCGTTCCCGTCGCCGGCGCAGGATGGCTTACAGATCAGCGGAATCGCGTCCACGCCGTACAACGTTGCAGTGGGCGGCACCGACTTCAACGACCTGAACAATTACGCTCCCTATTGGAATACGACCTCGCCGACGACGAATGCTACATTGGAATCCGCGCTGGGCTACATCCCGGAGACGACGTGGAACGACTCCTGCACCAACTTCGAGACCTTCTTTCTGACCTCCACAACCGGGAACGTTACTGCTGAGCAGAACTGCAACTCCGCTTCTTTGAATGCCTTTTTCGTGAACACCATCGGGGGCAGCGGCGGCAAGAGCAGCTGCATCAATGGGGATGGCACGCCGAGCAGTTGCACGCGGGGCTACGCGAAGCCCTCGTGGCAGACCGGCACGGGCGTTCCAGCCGACAGCCTGCGCGACATCCCGGACGTTTCGCTGTTTGCCGCCGACGGCTTGAACGGGAATTTCTATATCATCTGCGAGAGCGACTACAATAATACTCCCTGCCCCGGAACGTTTGTGGGCGTGGGCGGGACATCCGCCTCGACGCCGTCGTTCGCGGGGATCTTGGCGCTGGTCAATCAAAAGACGGCCGCGCGCCAGGGCAACGCGAACTACATCCTCTACAAGCTCGCCGGACAGGCGGGTAACACCTGCACTTCCCAAGCGAACCCTGTGGCTTCCTGCGTCTTCTATGACATCCCAGCGACGCCGCCGAACTCGTTTATCCCACCGGTGGGTTCCGCGACCGGGTGGGCAGTCCCCCCTACGATTGCCATGCCCTGCGTAAAGGCCAGTACCTCAGATTGCAAGACAACAACCGGCACGGACCAGTTTGGTGTGCTTTCGGGCTATCCGACGACCGCGGGATACGATCTGGCCACAGGCCTCGGCTCCGTCAACGCCGCCAATTTGGTCAACGCGTGGGCCAGCGCCGCACCGAGCCAGCCTTCGGCGACCACCCTGACGCTGACGCCCGCGGGTGGATGGCCGATTACGCACGGCACATCGGTGCCTGTAAGCATCACGGTAGCTTCGAACCCGCCCACGGGCACGCCGACGGGCAACGTCTCGCTAATAGCCACTACCGGCCCGAGCGGCCAGACCGGCGTGCAGAGCTATGCGCTCAACGGCAGCGGTTCGGTCACGTCCAATACCAGCCTGCTGCCCGGCGGTACGTATAACGTGACCGCGCACTACCCGGGCGACGGCACATTTGCTTCTAGCGACTCCAGCCCTGTATCCGTGACTGTCGCTAAGGAAAACAGCCGCCTGCAAATCGGCATTGTCACCTTTTATCCGATTACCATCGAAAGTCCTCAGCCGTTCGCGTACGGGTCTCCGTACATCCTGAGGATGGACATTCTCAACAGCACGGCCAACCCCTGCCAGCCGGTTAATGGCCTTGCAGTGACGGGCTGCGCCTTCGATGCGCGGGGTTCCGTGAGTGTGACCGACTCATTCAACGGTGGCCCCGCCGGTCCGCTGGATGCGGGGACGTTTGCCGTAAACAGCGACGGGTCGGCCGAGGATCGGTCGATTCAGCTTGCCGCGGGTACGCATGTGGTGTCCGCGACCTACTCGGGCGACGACAGCTACAACGCGTCGGGCCCTATCGCACACACGCTGACGGTGACGAAAGCCCCGACGGCCACAGGCGTTTCGTCGAGCGTGACGAGCATCGTTCTTGGAGGAACCGTAACGCTCACGGCGATCATCAGTTCGAGCAGCGATTCATCGGTCGGCCCGTCCGGAATGGTGCAGTTCCTGAATAAGGGCAGCAATTTCGGCGCACCGGTGGCGTGCCTGCCCGCCGGGGCAAACTTCTTTGGCGCTTCGTGCACCGCGACGCTGAATACCACGACGTTGCCCTTGGGCGCGAACACGATCAGCGCGACATATCCAGGAGACTCCAATTATCTGACCTCGGCCACGACCGCTTCCGCGAGCGTTCATATTCTGGCGGCGACCAACACGGTGGTTGCCACGGGCGCGGGCGCGAACCTGTGGCAAGGGCAGAGCGTGACGTTTACCGCCACGGTGACTCCGACTCCCAGCGGTACGCCCACCGGGACAGTACAATTCACCGCCAACGGCACAAGTATCGGCAGCAGAACGCTGTCGAGCGGGCAAGCGCAGGTGACCACCAGCGTACTGCCGCTGGGCACGGTGCAAATCGTGGCGGCGTACGGGGGTGACAGCAACAACGTGGCCTCGACCAGCGCGCAGCTCACCGAGACGGTGAGCACGGCGTTTACCGTGGCGGTCAACCCCAGCCCCGACGCGATTAGCGCGCCCGGTCAATCGGGACCGACCACAGTGACATTGACGTCGGTCACGACCTTCGCGGGCACCCCGTCGGCGCTTACGTGTACGGGTTTGCCGTCGGAATCCACGTGCAACTTCAACCCGGGCCCCTCGGCGATAACGCTCACGGCGGGTGGAACGGCCACGACTACGCTGACGATCTCGACTACCGCGGCCTCGGGCGTTGCGCCGGGCGCGGGGAGCCGCAGGACTCCGCCGGGTTGGCGGAACATTCCCGGAAGCGTGGCGCTGAGCTGCGTGCTGGGGATGATGCTGGTGGCGCTCGTGGCGTTGGGTTTGCGAGGAACGACGCGGCGGCGGTGGAACTTTGCCCTGGGCTTCGCGGTCTTCGTGCTGCTGGTGGTGAACGTCGGGTGCGGTGGCGGCGGTGGCGGCGGTGTCGTCCACGACCCCGGAACGCCGGCGGGAACTTACCCGGTCACGATCACGGTTACGATTGGCGGAGTGACGCAGACGGGTCCGGTGAGCCTAGTGGTTCAGTAGCCCCGCAGCTTCGAGTTTCAAGCCCGAGCGGCGTTCAGCGGACGCCGCTCGGAACGCCTCGCAGTTCACTTGCTGCTTCCGCCGCCAGTGCCTCCCAAGCGGGAATCTGGCCGGTGAGTTCGAGCGCCTCCACATATTCTGAATCGATCTCCTGATGCGGCAGGTCACTGCCGAGCGGCGGACGCACGGGATGCTTATGAGCGAGAGCGTTGGCAATGTGGACGATCCCGATGGCGCCGTCAGAATCCAAAGGGAGGGACCACTGATCGTGCTCCAACGTAGCTTTTTGCGCCGGACTTTGTATGATGCTACCCATGATTTTTGCACGCTATTACGCGCCGGGCGCTTCCCCATCCATATGACGCCCTCGGCAACATCAACTCGCAAGCGCAAAATCCAGCGCGGCGCCGATCCCACCGACTACACGCCGTTCTTTGCCTACCAGCGCGCCGCATCTCGGCAAGGCAAGATTCTGCATTGCGAGGGCGTCGCGCTTACTCGCGTTGCCGATGCCGTAGGGACGCCCGCGTTCGTGTACAGCCGCGCTGGTATCGAAGCCGCCTATCGCCGCCTCGACCGTGCTTTCCACCCCTTCCCGCACACGCTCTGCTACGCGGTAAAAGCCAATTCGAACCTATCCGTGCTCCGCGTTCTCGCGAAGCTGGGCAGCGGTTTCGACATCGTCTCGGGCGGGGAACTCGACCGTCTTCGGCGCATCGGCGTTTCTGGAAGCCGTATCGTCTTTTCCGGCGTGGGTAAGACACGCGACGAAATCCGCGCCGCCCTCCGCTATCGCGCCAGCCGCTCCGCACAACCCGGCATCCTGATTTTCAGCATCGAATCCGGCGCCGAGCTCGAATTGCTGTTGAGCGAATCGTCGCGGTATTCGTCCGGGCGCAACAGTCGCCCATCGGCGGCGATTCGCGTGAATCCCGACGTCATGGCTGGAGGCCATCCCCACATCGCCACCGGCGCCCATCATCACAAATTCGGTATCGACTGGCCGGAAGCGCGCCGCCTGTATCTCGCGCACAAAGATTCTCCCTGGCTTGCGTGGCACGGGATCAGCGCCCACCTCGGTTCCCAAATCTTCAGCATGTCTCCGTATCGACGCGCCCTCGCGCGCCTCGCGTCCTACGTTCGCGACCTAGCGCGGAACGGCATTCGCCTCGATCACGTCGATATCGGCGGCGGGATCGGAATTCGCTACACGGATGAATCTGCCTTAGTTCCGGAGCTATACGCCAGGGCGCTGGCTGAAATCGTCCGGCCCCTGGGCTGCCGCCTTCTGGTTGAGCCGGGCCGCACCCTCGTCGGACCTGCCGGCGTTCTCCTCACCCGCGTTCTGTACGTAAAGCAGAATCGCGGCAAGACTTTCGTGATTGTGGACGCAGCTATGAACGACCTGATTCGCCCGGCTCTGTACGCCGCCACCCACCCGATCACGCCCGCGGTACTCAGTTCCTCGGCCGCCGCTAAAACTACCCGGGTGGACGTGGTGGGCCCGGTCTGCGAATCCGGAGACTTCTTCCTCCGCGATTGGCCGCTGCCTCCGGTTCAGCCCGGCGACCTTTTGATTATTTGGGCCGCGGGAGCCTACAGCTTCGCCCAATCATCGAATTACAATGCGCGCCGCCGCGCCGCTGAGGTGCTAGTCGAAGGTCGCCGCTTCCGGGTAGCGCGAAGACGCGAGACCTACGCCGATCTAGTCCGCGGCGAAACGATCTGATGCCGGTGCCGCCCCACGTCACGAACCGATCGTCGTGGAGTCAGCCAGGATTTTAACGATGCCACTCTTCCCTGCCTTTCTGAAACTGAAGGGGCGACGCTGCCTCGTCATCGGCGCCGGCACAATCGCCGAGGAAAAAATCGAAAGCCTCCTTCGAGCGGATGCAGACGTTCGAGTAGTGGCGCCCGCCGCAACCAACCGCATCCAGGCGTGGGCGCGCGCCGGCAAAATTCGCTGGGACGCGCGCAAATTCCGCCCTTCCGATTTGAGGGGTATCTTTCTCGCCGTTGCCG
>JANWLQ010000202.1 GCA_025450725.1 Terriglobales bacterium | reverse complement strand
GGTTATCGCCGCGCCAGCCGCTTATGCGCGGAGCCAGCTTGGGGGCCCCATGCCCCAAGCCGGCTCCGCGCATGACCTCACGCTGGCGCTGGGTACGTCAAGGCTGGGGGTGGCGTTCGGCGCAGTACTTCCCTTCAATGGCGCGGGGCCTGTCGCGGTTTCACCGCGCGGCGATTCATCGGCGCTGGGCCTGTCGCGGCTATCGCCGCGCCACCCGCTTGTGCGCAGCGCCAGCGCGGGGGCCCCATTGCCCCACGCCGGCGCTGCGCAGCGACGTTATTGCGCGGGGTGGCGTTCGGCGAAGTACTTCCATTTGTCGAGGCCGCGTGCGACGGCAACGTCGAAGAAGCCGACCATCATTTCATCCGTCGTTTGATCGCCCCAGTGCACGGCTACGTCGGGGTCGGGGTTGTGCGGGTTGGCGCGCGAGTTGTCGTACCAGGCGACGGCTTGCAATACCGTTCCGGCTTTTAGAGGTAGCGGCTGGGCCAGCAGGTAGCTGCGCTGCCAGAAGAAATTCCAGCGCACGTCGAGTAATGGCCGCGGCTTGCCATCGGCGGCGATGAGGTTGTATTCGAAGCGCTTGCCGCGCAAATGCATGTGCGGGAAAAAGCCGAGCAGGGTCGCGCCGCCGGGCAGCGAGCCGTGGGCCTCGAGGCGAAAATCGCTCACGCCGGGTGGTATTACGAAATGGTCGTTGGTCAACTGCAGCGTCAACACTTGTTCGTCGGGCGGCGTGGGGTTGAAGACAAGGCCGAGCTGGGTTTGGTCCACGGCGGCGTGGCCGTCGGTGGTGTAATGCATTTGAAAAACCAGGTCGGAACCGGCCGGTATGAGCTTGCCGCGGGTCTTGCCACCATTCGAAGTCCACGCCTCGGGTGCGCTGCCGGGAGCGTAGACGAGCAGAATGTCGGCGTCGGTCCAGAGGCTGGCGCGGCTTACGCCCAGCGTCGCGGCGGTGAAGGGCACGCCGACCGGGGCGCCCTTCAGCCAGGACGACCCGGGCGGGCGCACGTAGATCACGGCATGATGTACATGGGATCGGGCCGAAGGCCGCGCCTCGGCCATTTGAACCCAGCGATCCTGACGCCAGCCGGTGGGGACGATCTCGTAGGTGTACGCCACTTCGCCCCGCGCGGGCAGCGAGACTGCGCCGGGCATGGTGATGACCGCTTGGGGCGGGGCGATATTCCAAATTGATTTTGATTGCGCCGACGGCTGGCAGCCACCGCGGCCAGCGGGCGCGCCGGCCGCGGCCCAAGCGGCCAGAGTATGGATTTCGGCGGTGCTGAGCGAGGGGTCGTTGGCCCAATGGCCGACGGCGGGATTGGCGAACCAGGGCGGCATGGCGCGCCTGGCGACAGCCGCGGCGATGGCCACCGACGAGCGGCGGGCCTCGGCGTAGCTGGTCAGCGCCATGGGCCCGATTTCACCGGGGCGGTGGCAGGCGAGGCAGTGGGTTTGAAGAATGGGCGCGACGTCGGGGCAGTAGACCGGCGCTTGGCTTTGCGCGAGCGCGCCGGCGACCATCCCGAGCACAATGGTGACAAAAAGACGGTGCGCGGACACCGCTTACTGGCCGGCTTTGGGCAGTTCGAGCGGACGATCGAGGCGCACGTTGACGGCCTCCCCGGTGCGCAGCTCGATGTCTTTCTTATGGGAAATGATCGCGCCCGCGCCACCGATGGCGGCGCCGGCAATGCCGCCGCGCATTAATCCTCCCATACCGCCGAAGATACCGCCCACGGCGCCCCCAATGGCGGCATCGGTGGCGGCGCGTTTGCCGGCGCCGGAGGACTGGCCGCTGACGGTGCCTTCATTCGCGTTGACGTTCTGCGCCGCCGCGCCAACGGCTTCGGTGGTGGCATGCAAGTCAACCGGCACCTGGCCGGGCAGCGTGAGGGTGTTGTAGCGCAACTGGAATTGGGCCGCGCCGCTCACCTTGCCGCCACGGGTCACATTCTCAACCGTGCCTTGAATGGTGCTGCCGGCGGGGATGGCCGCGATGGCGCCGACCCACACCGGCACGGTGACGGTCAGGGTGAAGGGCTCGCCCACCTGCGTGGTCTTGGTATTGAGGGCGCGGTTGAGCGTGGTTTGGATCCGCGTGCCCTCGGCGATGAGCAGCCCATTGTCGTAGACGCCGGAGTCGCGGGCGCGCAGGCGCTCGGGATCGGTGGGCAGATCGTTCGCACCGGATTGGGCGCCGTCGGCTTGCGCCGGATCGATGTATTGCCGGCCGCCCATGGCGGTGTTGTACAAGCGGTGGTGATAGCCGTCGTCGTAGCCGGTGGTGTAGGCCTTGGCGAAAACCGTGGTGTCAGCGGCATCGGCACCGGCATCGGCATCGCTCACCGCCGGGTTGTCGGCGGCATTGCGGTTGGCATCGGTCTGGCCGTTGTTGTATCCCTTGCGGTAGGCGCGGGCGGTGGTGGCGGCGGTGGCCTGGGCACTCGTTCCGCCGATCGAACTGGGACGGCCGGCAAAGCCGTCGGCATAGCCATCGTCGAACCCGCTTTGGAAGGCGGCGCGCGTGTCGCCGGCGGCTTCCTGATAGGCGCTGAACTTGTGCGCGTTGGCGGCGGCGCCGGAGGCGTTATCCTGCCGGCCGAGCGGGTAGCCGGCGTTGTAGCCGGCGACGTAGCTGGGGTCCATCGCCGATTGGGTAATGGCCTGGGCCGTAGTGGCCTGCGCCTGTAGCCCAGCCGCGGTCATTAAGATTAATCCAGAGAATGCGATGGCCCGCACCAATGCTCGTCCATCCATAAGCCAGCCTCCTGCTCTTAGAGACGATCATACAGGTAAGCCGGTTGCTGGAAAGAGGTGCTGGCGGGAGGCCGTGAGGACCCATTTGGGCACGGCCCCCGGCTCAATCCACGGGGAAACGACGCGCGCCGCCCCACTCGAACAGGTTCGCGAAAATTTCCGCCGGCTCGGTGGCGTCGTCCAGGGCGTAGTGGCTGTGTCTTGTTTGCGGACGCAAGCCCGAAAGAAGCTTGGAACATACTCCCGCGCTGCGTAAAGACGTACACTCCTGAAGATGCTTTCCTCGCGTTCGCTGGCGCGGCGGCTGCTGCGCGGAATTCGACCCGCCGTGCTCGGTCCGCTGCGCTTTGCCGTTGACGCCGGCCATCTGCGCAGCGCGCTTCTGGGCCAGGCGGTGGACCGCGGCGGGCAGCCACTACTGTGGGTCACCTATCCCGCGATCGAATTTTTGCGGCAGCTCGACTGGCGCGGCAAGCGGGTGCTTGAGTGGGGCGCGGGCAATTCCACCTTGTGGTGGGCGCAGCAGGGCGCCAGCGTTTTTTCGGTGGAACACAGCCAAGAGTGGATCGACACTCTCGAACGCAGCATTCCCACGGGGGCCCAGGTGCAGCTCCGTCTCGCCCGGGACGCCGACGCGTATGTCGAGCTGCCGAGGTCGCATGGGCCATTCGACCTGGTGGTGATTGACGGCGAGTCACGGCCGCGGTGCGCCGAAGTGGCGGTCGAGGTAGTCGCGCCCAGCGGCGGCATTTTGCTCGACAACTCCGAACAGTCGTGGGCGGCGGCAGGCGAAGGATTCCCGATTATTGAGCGGCTGCACGCGCTGGGATGGCGCCGGGTGGATTTCCACGGTTTTGCTCCCAGCGTCGCCAGGCCGCACTGCACCTCGCTTTTCTTCCGCCCCGAAACGCGCTTGTTCGACCTTGCCACCCCGCCCTACCGGCAACCCGGCATCGTGCCGGGTTAGCGCGCCAGGCGCCGGGCAGCGGAGACACCTTGACATTCTAGGTGGAGGGTGCGATGCTGAGGTGCATGTCACCTAGAATGGCTACCCGAGCGGAAAAGGAGCGCATCGCGCTGTTGCAGGGTACGCTCGACCTCTTGATTCTCCAAACCCTGCGGCGCGGTCCGCTGCACGGCCACGCCATCGTCAAGGAGATCGAGCAGCGCTCGGAGGCAGTGCTGCTGGTCGAGCAGGGATCGTTGTATCCGGCTCTGCACCGGCTCATACGGCGGGGCTGGATCGGTTTCGAAGAAGGTCCGTCGGAGAACAACCGGCGCGCCAAATATTACCGGTTGACGGCGAGCGGCAAAAAACAACTGGCGATTGAGTCGGGGAAGTGGGAGCGGATGGCGGGAGCGATCGCGCGGATTCTGCGCCCCGCGGAGGAGAAGGCATGAAGTTCAGGCGCCGAATCGGTCATCGGCTGTTGCGCGATTTAGGGGCGGATCTCGAGGAGCACATCGAGCGCGAGGCGCGGGAGAACATGGAGCGCGGCATGCCGGAGGCGGCGGCGCGGCGGGCGGCGCGGATCAAGTTGGGAAACCCGGCCCGCATCATCGAAGACACGCGCGAGGTGTGGGTGCGGCGCTGGCTGGAAACGCTGCTGCAGGATTTCACCTTCGCGCTGCGCATGCTGCGCCGGACGCCCGGCCTGACGGTGGTCGCGATCTTGACCATGGCATTGAGCATCGGCGCGGCCACCGGAATTTTCAGCCTGGTGGATGCGACCCTCCTGCATCCGCTGCCGTATGCGCATCCGGAGCAACTGGTGCGGCTGGAGGACGATTTACCCGGCGCGGGCGCGCGCGACGTGGGCCTGTCGCTGCCGGAATGGGAGGACTTCCAGCATTCGGGCCTCTTCCAATTCGTTTCGCCGACTCAATACGACGACAACAATCTCACCGGCGGGCGTGCGCCCCAACAGGTACGGCTCTTGATGGCGGCGCCGAATTACTTCGCGCTTCTGCAGGCTACGCCGGAGCTGGGGAGGACTTTTGATCCAAATTTCCGCGGGCCTGGGTTCCTTACTGAGGTTGTCATCAGCGACGGGCTTTGGCGAGGCACTTTTGGCGGCGATCCGAATATTTTAGGCCGCAGCCTCCATATGGACACGGACCTATACCGCGTCATCGGAGTGATGCCGCCGGAGTATCACGATCCCGGGCGCGATCCGCGGGAACGAAACGTGGAGGTCTGGGCGGCGGACAGTTATTACGGCCCACCCAATTTCGTGCCCTGGCCGAGAACGGTGCGGGGGATGCCGACGGCGATCGCGCGGCTGCGGCCGGGATTAACACTGGAGGAGGCGCAGCAACGAATGGATGCGCTGACCGCGGCGCTGCGACAGAAGTATCCTGGCGATTATCCGGCCGCGGCCGGCTGGCGGGTGCGGCTCGTTCCGCTGCAGGCGAGCGTGACCGGCGAGGTTCGACCGACGCTGCTGGTGCTGCTCACCGGCGTCGGAATCATCCTGCTGATTGGCTGTGTCAACATCGCCAACCTGCTGCTGGCGCGGACGGGAGCGCGGCGACAGGAGATGGCGATACGCCGCGCGCTGGGCGGCGGACGCCTGCGCCTGATCCGGCAAATGTTGACCGAGAGCTTGCTGCTGGCGTCGCTGGGAGCGGGCGCCGGCCTGGCGCTGCTTTACGGCGCCCGAAATCCATTGCTGCAATTACTTCCCCCGAGTCTGCCGCGGCTCAACGCGATTGGCGCGCAGGGGCCAGTGCTGTGGTTTACGCTCGGGGTGACGGCGGCGGCAGGCGTTTTGTTTGGCCTGGCGCCGGCGTTGCAGGCATCACGCGCGCCAGCCGCCGCCGGGCTAAGGGACGCCGGGCGCGGTTCGACCGGAGCACGCAAGCGGATGCAGCGGACGCTCGTCGTCATGGAGTTTGCGCTGGCGCTGGTGCTGGTGATCGCGGGCGGGCTACTGCTGAGAAGCTTCAGCAAGCTGACCACGGTGGGTTTGGGTTTCCGTCCCGAAAGCGTGATGGCCGTGATGACCCGCATGCCCTATCCCAACGACCCCATGACCGACAGGTACAGAACCGCGGCGCAACAAAGGCCATTTTTTCAAAAGTTGGCGGCCGGGCTGCGGACGCTGCCGGGCGTCAAGGAGGTGGCATTCGCCGACAATGCCGCGTTCCCGCTGGCCCATGACCGCGACAATCAAACGCCGCCATTGCCGTTGCGGGTCGAGGGCTGGCGCGGCGGGGACGATCAGCGGCCCTTGGTGGACCAGGCGATCGTCGCGCCCGAATATTTTCACCTGATGGGGATGACCCTGCTGCGAGGCCGCGAGCTCAGTGACCTCGACGCGGCGGCCGCAGCGCCGGTGGCGGTGGTGAATCAGGCCATGGCGCGCAGGTTCTTTCCGGATGGGAATGCAATCGGCCGGCGTTTCCAATTGGGGCGCGGCGCCTGGACGACGGTGGTGGGCGTGGTTGCCGACGCGAGAGCTGAAAAGATCGAAGACTCGGATGTTCCTGAAATCTATACCGCTCTTTACCAGCGCGGGGCGCATCATCTGGTCATTTTTTTTCGGGGGACCATGAACGCCGGCCAAATCGAGGCGCAGGTGCGCGCGCAGGTGCAGGCCGTGGACCCAACGCTACCGGTTTTCGGCACCCAGCAACTGCCGGCGGCGGTAGCGGCATCGCTGGCGCAGCGGCGGTTCGCGATGGATTTGGTGGGGTGCTTTGCGGCCGCGTCGCTGCTGCTGGCCGGACTCGGGATTTTTGGAGTTATGGCCTACACGGTGGGCGAGCGAAGGCGGGAAATCGGCATCCGGCGAGCGATGGGCGCGCGGGGCAGGGACGTGGTGCGCCTGGTGTTGCGCGAAGGAATGACGCTCGCGATCGTGGGCGCGATGCTGGGGTTGGGCGGCGGAGTGGCGGCGGCGCGAGCGCTAGCGGGGCTGCTGTTCGGCGTGAGCTGGAGCGACCCGGCGACATTCGGGCTGTCTGCCGCGGCGCTGATCGCCGTGGCCCTCCTGGGATGTTATCTGCCGGCACGACGGGCTTTGCGCGTGGATCCGATGGCGAGCTTGCGGGAACAGTAGCCCGGGCGGGGATGTGCGCCGGGCTGTCCGTACAAGCAGCGGTTCATGAACAACTCGGCCTTCGGCTGGTGCTGGGCAGGGGCAAAATTCGACAATTCGTGATTGACCACGCCGAGATGCCGCTGGCGAATTGAGGCGCTGTTTCTACACTCGATTCCGGATATTTCGATTGGATGGTAGCCCGCGTCGCTAACGCGTCGTCCGCATTGTAGAGAAAATCACCATGTCACGAGTACAACCTTCTCTCACGCCAGTGGAACTCACGTTGGTGGACCAAGTGGCAGCGCTGACGCAAGTAAAGCGCACTGACGTCCTCAAGAACGCGCTCAACGTATATCAGTGGTTTGTGCGCCAGGCGCTGATGGGCAGCAAAGTCATCGCCCGAAAGCCGTCGGGAGAGGAAGTGACGTTGGAGACGGTGGAGCTTTCAGCGCTTGCCGGACGAGGTGGCCTGCTAACGCCGGAAGATTTGGAAGCGCTGGCCCAGCAACTTGTGGGCGCCAAAGATGAAGCAACGGCAGCGCCCATTCGGGAACGCCTCATGCGCGGATTTTACGGAATCCAATGCCGCCGATCCGGCGTAAACAGTTGCCGCCCGCGCTCTTGCGATATCTGCTGGAGCGCGTTGGGGAGAGAGAGTTTGGTCCGCGCCAGCTGCAAGTCTTGGCCGAATGGCTCGGTACTGGCCCGCAAGTGCCCTCCGGCCAATGGTTCAAGCGGCTTGAAGGAATCACCGTCTATGGCGGGGCGGGCTGGTCAAAACTCTTGTGCTGCCAACGCAATACCCTTTGGGTGAGGAGATCAGCTAGTTAGCGCCCATGGTCATCGTTCTACACTATTGCTGTGCTACTCGCGGTTGACATTGGCAATTCGAATATCGTGGTCGGGTTGTTTCGCGGAGAAACGCTCGAGGCGTCGTGGCGGCTGACCACATCACGCAGCCAGACGGTGGATGAGTTCAGTCTGCTGCTGGCGGGACTGTTTTCGGCGGGGGGATTTGACACCAAGCAGGTGCGGGGGGCGATTGTCGCCTCGGTCGTGCCGCCGCTCGACAGCATGGTGCGGACGGCGCTGCGGCGCATGTTCGGCAAATTTGGCGAGGAAGCGCTGTTCGTCTCGCCCGGCCTCAAAACCGGCATGCCGATTCATTACGACTCGCCCGCCGATGTCGGCGCTGACCGCATTGTCAATGCCGTCGCCGGTCTCGCTGCCTATGGCGCGCCGCTCATCATCGTTGACTTCGGCACCGCCACCACCTTCGATGTGGTCAACGCGCAGGGCGAGTACGCGGGCGGCATCATCTGCCCGGGGATCGCCATTTCCGCCGACGCGCTCTTCAGCCGCGCGGCGCGCTTGCAGAGAGTCGAGATACGTCCGCCGGCAAAATTAATCGGCACGACAACGGTGGGCAGCATTCAGTCCGGGTTGTTCTACGGCTACCTCAGCATGGTGGATGGCCTGATCGAAAGACTGCGCGCCGAGATTGGCGGCGAGGCGAAGGCGATCGCGACCGGCGGCCTGGCGCCGCTTATGGCGGGCGCGTCGCGCACGCTATCGGCCTGCGATGAACAGCTCACACTTACCGGCCTGCGGCTGCTCTGGCAAAGAAACGCCAAAACGCGTTCGTAGTTATTGATTGGCGCGGGCCACAACGCGGCTAGCGCCGCGCGTCCCGCTTAGCCGCAACACCGGCTTGGGGGCTCCGGAGCCCCGAGCCTGCGTTGCGGCGCTTTAATAGCGGTAGTTGTCGGCCTTGTAGGGACCTTCGATGGGGACGCCCAAATAGGCCGCCTGCTTCTCGCTCAGCGTGGTCAGGCGGACGCCGATTTTTTCAAGGTGCAGGCGGGCGACTTCTTCGTCGAGCTTCTTGGGCAGGGTATAGACGCCGACCTTGTAGGTGTCGCGGTTCTTCCAGAGGTCGAGCTGGGCCAGCGTCTGGTTGCTGAAGCTGTTGCTCATCACGAAGCTCGGATGGCCGGTGGCGCAACCCAGGTTCACCAAACGGCCTTCGGCCAAGAGGAAAATGCTATGGCCTTTTTGGAAGGTGTACATGTCCACCTGGGGCTTGATGTTGGTGCGCTTGGCGTCGGCGGCCTGGTTGAGGGGATCAACCTGAATTTCATTATCAAAGTGGCCGATGTTGCAGACGATCGCCTGGTCTTTCATGCGGCGCATGTGGTCGAGGGTGATGATGTCGCAGTTGCCGGTGCAGGTGACGTAGATGTCGGCGCGGCCGAGGGTGTCCTCAACCGTGGTCACTTCGTAACCTTCCATGGCGGCCTGCAGGGCGTTGACCGGATCGATCTCGGTGACAATGACGCGGGCGCCGAAGCCGCGCAACGATTGCGCCGTGCCCTTGCCCACATCGCCGTAGCCGCAGACCACAGCAACTTTGCCGGCCACCATGACGTCGGTGGCGCGCTTGATGCCGTCGGCGAGCGATTCGCGGCAGCCGTAGAGATTGTCGAACTTCGACTTGGTGACCGAGTCGTTGACGTTAATGGCGGGCACGAGCAACTTGCCGGCCTCGAACATTTTGTAGAGGCGATGAACGCCGGTGGTTGTCTCCTCCGACACGCCGCGCCAGTGCTTGACCATGTCGTGCCAGCGGGTCTTGGCGCCGGCGTGGATCTGCTTGAGCAGATTCTTGATGACGACTTCCTCGTGGGCGTCGGAGGGAGAATCCACCCAGCGATCGCCGTTTTCGAGTTCGTAGCCCTTGTGAATGAGCAGCGTCATGTCGCCGCCGTCGTCCACAACGAGCTGCGGGCCGAGACCGCCGGAATGCGACAGGGCCTGATCGGTACACCACCAATAATCTTCGAGCGACTCGCCTTTCCAGGCGAAAACCGGAACGCCGGTGACGGCGATGGCGGCGGCGGCGTGGTCCTGGGTCGAGAAGATGTTGCAGCTGGCCCAGCGCACTTTGGCGCCGAGCGCGGTAAGGGTTTCAATCAGCACCGCCGTCTGAATGGTCATGTGGAGCGAGCCACTGACGCGCACGCCGGCGAGTGGCTTGGCGGCGGCGTATTTCTTGCGAATCGCCATGAGGCCGGGCATTTCGAGCTCGGCGATGGAGATTTCCTTGCGTCCCCACTCGGCGAGGGAGAGGTCGGCACCTTTAAAATCGGTCGAGGGAGCGACAACGGTAGCCATGAAGCCCTATTTTAGCATTCATAGGATGGGCTTTTATGGGCGCGGGGGCAGCGATGAGCGCGGGCGCGGTTTTCACCGCGCGTCGCGCTTGTGCGCAGCGCCGCTTCGGGGCGGCATTCATCGAACGGCCCGTAACTGGCTCTGCGCACGAGGCTCCGTTGTTTGGCCTTAGGCGGGCAGCAGGGACTGGCGCAGTTGGGCGCGGGCTTCGTGGATCATGCGGGCGCATTGCGCGGGCTCGAGGTCGAGCCAGGCGGCGAGCGTGGCGGGCGAATAGCCTTCACGCTCGTGCAGTAAATAGAGCAGGCGGTGGCCGGAGGGGAGTGCGCTGACGGCGTCGCGCACCGGCTCGGCGGAAGGAGGCTTGCGCTGGGTGACCAACCGCGGGCCGAGATGGCTGGGCGCTGCGGCATCGCTCACGGCGTTGTCATGGAAGAGGCTGCGGAAACGGATGGCAAACCTTTCGGCCAAGCGGTCACCGCTCACGGCGGGGAATTCATCCCCGGAGTGGCGCCAGGCTTCCACGAAAACCGCGAAGGCCAAATGTCGCGCGTGTACGAGATCCGACGCCATCCATTGGCACAGGGCGTGAATGCGCCGGCGCTGCTGCTCGTAAACAGCCTGGCAGGCGTGTTCGGTGCTCTCGGTGAGTGGACGAACTAAAGCTTGGGAATGTGTGGCCATGGAATTGATTCCTTCCTGGTATGCCTTTGCGGCGGGTGTTGCGCTGTTCCTATTCTTACCGAAATCCTGAGTAGCCACGAAAATTTCGAGAAGTGGCTTGCTGATAGGTTCCTTGCATTTGGGGAGCCAGAGTGAGAGGAGCGGAGGCGCTTTGGTTGCCTGGGTTCCGGCGCGCCCTCGAAGGCGGCGCGGCAGACTTGGCTAAATCGAATGAACGCCACAGCTTAGGAGCGGATTGGAAAACCGGCTCCAAGCCGGTTCGAGGATTTCTGCGAACTGTGGACAAACTGTTGGAAAGAAATCACAGCTCGGAATTCAGTTGGTGAGGGGTGCGTAACATTTCCCTCGGTCGAGGTTTTGCGGTGGGGGGCGGACGGAGTGCGCAGGAATGCTTCCAGATCGGGAGGAGGGAGGAGGTAAGACCAACAAACGCCTAAGGTTCACAAACGGGATGCAGGACCAAGGAGGGAATTGGCGCGGTTTGCGCTCAAAATGGCCGATGGGCGCGGGCGTGCGTAAAATAGAGAGCATTGGGCCCAATTTGAGCCAAGACTACCGCCGATGAAAATCTCTCCGCTGCTGGAACACCATCGCCACGCCGGATTTCAAGTGAGCGCCTATAGGGGCAGCGAGACCTTGGAAAAGACCGGGGAAGAAACGGGTCCAGCGCCATTGCAATCGCCAGCGCTGTATGACGCCAGTTGGCGGAGCGTACTGGCGGTGAGCGGCGCGGATGCGCGCAAATGGTTGAACGGAATGATCACGGCCAACGTGCGCGACTTGACGCCGGGGCGGGTGGCGCCGAGTTTTCAGCTTGACCCGAAGGGTCACATTCTCGCAATGTTCGATGTGGCCTGCGTCGGGGCGGATGAATTTTTGTTGCTGAGCGACGAGGCGCAGACGGCGGGTTTGGAGGAGCGGCTGCGGCGGTTTGTATTTATCTCGAAGCTCACGCTGGCGGATCGCAGCGAACAATTCAGTCCGCTGTTGGTGCGCAGCGAGGCGCTGGCGGCGCTGGCGGGATTGGGGATCACGGCGCCGGCGCCGGGGGCGTGCGCGGACTTAGGCGAGGGCGGGGGCTGGATGGCGGCGACCGCGGCGGGGGTGGAGATTTGGCGGCCGCCGGCGGCGACGGTTGGGTTATGGCGGCAGCTTGCTCCGGCGATCGAGCCTGGGGGATGGAGGCAGTACGAGCGGCAGCGCATTCTCGACGGAGAGCCGGCGTACGGGGCGGAAATCACGGGCGCGGAGTTGGCGCAGGAAACGGGCGAGCTAGCGCGCCTCGACTACACCAAGGGCTGCTATGTGGGGCAGGAGATTGTGGAGCGGGTGCGGGCGCGGGGCGCGGTGCATCGGCATTTGGTGCGGTTGCGACTGGAGGCCGCGGTGGCGGCGGGCACCACGGTCGAGGTCGCGGGAGCGGCGGCGGGGCGCATCACCAGTGTGACGTCTCCGAATGGCCACAGCGGCAGTTACATCGCTTTGGGATACATGCGCGACCCGCACGCCGCGACCGGGACGACGGTCACCGCCGGCGGAGTGGCCGGCGAGGTTCGGTCATGAAGCGCGAGGGGTTTGCCAGCGCGGCACTGGTGATGACGGCGTTGTTTTGTGCGCCGATGGCCTTCACACAAATTGGCGCGGCGATTACCCTGGCGACGCTGTCGGGCTCGTCGGTGACGATCACCGGAACCGCCGGCCCGGTGCCGACCGAGCTGGACGCGGCGGGAAAGGTACGGGTGATGGATGGCGCCACAGTGAACCTCGATGGGCGCGAGGCGCAGCTCGCCCTGGTGCGGGGCGGAACGATCCATCTGTGTGGTCCGGCGCGGATGAGCCTGGCCACCGGGGGCGAGAACGCGCTGCTGCTCTCGCTCAGCTCGGGCGGAATGTATCTCCGCTATCCGTCGCCGGTGGCGGACAGTTTGCTCACGCCCGACTTTCGTTTAACGACGGTCGTGCCACCCGATCAACTGGCCACGGTTTCGGCGGCGGTGAGTCTGGCGCCGAACGGGGCGTTGTGCGTGCTCAATCGGGGCAGCGCGCTCTCGCTCGTGCGGCTGGCCGATGGCGCGCAGCAGTATGTGATCAACGGCGACACGATTGTGTTTCAGCCCGGAGGCGGGAGCGCGACGGTGAACTCGTGTCCGTGCGCGGCGGCGGCGCCGGGGGCGGTGGCGACGGGTGTGCCCGAAGGCGGCGCCGCGGGTGGGATGTTTCCGTCGGCGCCGGCGTTGACGGTTGACGGCGGGCCGGTGCCGCAGTCACCGGCGGCCGCCATGCCGGGCGCGCCGGTCCAGCCGGGGACGCACCGCAACCTGCTGGTACGCTTCTGGCGCTGGATGTTGGGCCGGCGATCCTAGCGTTTAGTGAAGCTGCTGCGCGGCGACGGGCTGAGTTTCAGGCGTCGTCACGGGTGGCGCGACCAGATCGGGCGCGGAGGCGGCGACCTCGGGTAGCGCGATGGCCAGCACCTCTTCCAACGAGCGCAAGTAATGAAGCTCGAGACCTTCGAGCTGCTCGGGCTTGAGATCCTCCTCGACGTTTTGCC
>JANWLQ010000201.1 GCA_025450725.1 Terriglobales bacterium | reverse complement strand
TTAAGGTTTCCTCCGAACGCTTCAGTGACCGCTTCGAGCGTGAAGCCCAGGCCGTGGCCGCGCTCAACCACCCCAACCTGTGCACCCTCTTCGACGTCGGTCCCGACTTCCTGGTCATGGAACTCCTCGACGGCGAGACACTGCGCGCGCTGCTGGGCCAAGGGAAACTCGGTCTGCGTCGCACGCTCGACTACGCGCGCCAACTCGCCCAGGCCTTGGCGGCGGCCCACGGCGCCGGCATCGTGCACCGCGACCTCAAGCCCGAAAACATCATGATCACCTCCGCCGGGCGCCTCAAGGTGCTCGACTTCGGCCTCGCCAAAGCCGCCGGCGGATCGGTGATCGCCGAAGCCCAAACCCTCGCCGGCACCGCCGCCGTCGCCACTGCTGTGGGCACGGTCATGGGGTCGGTGGGCTACATGGCGCCCGAGCAAGTCCGCGGCGAACCCGCCACCGCCGCCAGCGATGTCTTTTCCTTCGGTGCCATCTTGTACGAAATGCTCTCCGGCCGGCGCGCGTTTCATTCCCCCACCTCGGTCGAAACCATGAGCGCGATTCTGCGCGAAGATCCGCCCGCTCTTGTTCCCGGCCCCGCGCCGCTGCCCCCCATGCTCGAGCGTATTGTGCAGCGCTGCCTCGAGAAAAACCCCAAGGCGCGCTTTCAGAGCGCCGCCGATCTCGATTTCGCTCTCGGCGCGGTGGCTGAGGGCTCAACTACGATCACGACTCTCGGTGCCGCGGCCTCCGCTGCCAGGCGCCCGCGCTGGCGCGGTCGAACTTTACTCGCCTGCGGCGCCGGCGTCGGCATGACCGCCGCGCTCTGCGCCCTGCTCATGCTCGATCGCTCCGCCCCGGCGATCGCGGCCACTGCATATCGCCCCTTGAGTTTGAAGGGCTTGTCGGAGAACCATATGCCAGTCTGGGCGCCGAGTGGAGATGCGTTCGCGTTTGGGGCCTACCCAGCCCCGTGGACCGCTACCCAGATCTATCTCTTCCGCCTGGGCAGTACCGTTCCCGCACAGTTAACTCATACTCCCGCTGATGCCGCGCCCATCGCCTGGGGCCCTGATGGCCGCAGCCTCATCTTTTCCCAGGATCAATTCAATCACCCCACCATTTGGTCCCTGGCCGCCGTCGGCGGCGAGCCGCGGCAACTCGCCGACCTGGGTCGCCCTGTCGGCGGCGCCCAGGCGCTTACCGTCCGGGGCGACGAGTTGGCGGCGGTCATGCCTCAACCCGACGGCAAACTCGGAGTGGCTTACCGCACGCTCGGCGCCGATAGCCTCCACTGGTATCAGCCCGCGCCCTTCGCGTTGGCCGCTGTGAACGATTTTCCCACCCTCGAGTTCTCCCCTGACGGCCACCGCCTGCTGCTGTTTATGCCCGACGCACAAGGCGCAACCAATGCATGGCTGTTGCCGTTTCCTCCCGATGCGCGTCACCCTCCCCGCCACGTGCTGGCCAACATGCCGGCCCACGACTTTGTGCGTATGACGTGGATGCCCGACAACCAGCACGTTCTGTTCATGGCTTATAAACTCGCCGGCGACTCCGATCTCTGGCAAGCCGACCCCGACTCAGACCGCTGGGAGTTGCTGGCGAAGGATGCTTCGCACGGCTACCTGGCCTCGCTGGCGCCAGACGGTAAAGCGCTGGCCATGGTTCGGTCCTACCTGGATTTCCAGGTCGTATCCGCCGATGTTCACAACGCCGCGGTCACCCCTCTGATCGTCTCCGAACATAAGCAGGACATGCCGGCATGGGCGGCCCACGCTCCGGACCTGGTCTATACCACCGATCGTGATGGCGCCGATGAGATTTGGCTGCACGAGCAAACCGCCGCCGGCGCCAACGACCGGCTCCTGATCGGCGCGACGCAAATGGGCGGCCCTGGTCTCTTCCAGCTTCCCTCTCTCTCCCCCGACGCCCAGCGCGTGGCCTTCAACTTCACCCCCACTGTCCACGGTCCTCAGCCGCAGCCGTCCATTCTATGGCTCGCTGCCGTTTCGGGAGGTTCGCCGGTCCCCTTAACCGCACCCGATACCGACTCCCAACTGGCTCCGGCTTGGTCGCCTGACGGTAATCAGCTTGCCTACCTCAGCGCCGCCGGACCGACCAACCGCCTGATGGTGGTCACTACCACGGGCGGGGCGACGCCGCGTCTTCTTGTGCCTCAGGTCGCCTCGATGACACAAAGCTCTAGCAGCATCGCTTGGTCCCGCGATGGACAATGGATCGCCTTCGCCGGCTCCGACGCTCTCGTGCACCTCATCGCTCCTGATGGCTCCCACCAGCACCTCCTCTGCTCCACGCCTTTGATGGGCTGGGATTTTTCCGCCGACAGCCGCTCCCTAATTGCCGCCGTCGCCCACGGTCAGAGCGCGGATTTGGTCTCGGTTTCGCTGGCGACCGGCGCTCTCACCCGCATCGGCGCCTTGGGCGATCGCATGCCGGCAACCTGGCTGGTACCCGGCATTCATCTCACCCTTTCACCCGACGGCAATTCCATCGCCTACAACACCGGCATTTCCGAGAATGACATTGATCTCGTGGCGCCCTTCACGCCCTACGGCACCGGTATGGCACGCCTGCGCCATTGGCTGCACCTGCCCTAACGTCCCCTGGTAGCGGGCATCATATCCGTTATGCACGCCTACTTTGGCCAGGTCTGGCTGGTCCGACTGGTTCTGCAGCGCGCGCTGGCGGCGATTTATCTCATCGCCTTCATCGCGGTCGAGCGGCAGTTTCCGGCGCTGCTCGGCGAGCACGGCTTACTTCCGGTGCCGCGCTTTCTTGCCGGCCGCGGGTTTTGGGATGCGCCGAGTTTATTCCATTGGGGCTATAGCGATCGCCGGCTCCGCGTCGTCGCCTGGAGCGGCATCATCCTCGCGGCCCTGGTGCTTTTAGGAATACCCCAACGTGGCCCCATCTGGCTCCCGGTTCTGGTCTGGCTGCTGATGTGGGCGCTCTACCTGTCCCTCGTCAACGTTGGCCAAACGTTTTTCGCGTTCGGCTGGGAATCAATGCTGCTCGAAGCCGGGTTCTTCGCCGCCTTCCTCGGCCCCAGCTGGATGCAGGCGTCGCTCATCCCGGTGCTGGCATTGCGCTGGATGCTCTTCCGCACCGAACTTGGCGCGGGCCTGATCAAGCTCCGCCACGATGAGTGCTGGCGCAACCTAACCTGCCTCGAATTTCACTACGAGACCCAACCGCTGCCCAACCCGCTTAGCCGTGCCTTTCACCGCCTGCCCAAATCCGCGCACCGCTTCTCCGTCGCCGCCAGCCACTTCGTGCAAGTCGTCGCGCCCTGGGGATTATTCCTGCCCCAGCCAATCGCCTCAATCAGCGGCGCCCTGGCGATCTTGCAACAATTGCTGCTGATCGTCAGCGGCAACTACTCCTGGCTCAACTGGATCACCGTCGCGCTCGGATTCGCCGCCTTCAGCGACGCCACGCTGGGCGTCCATAACTCGCTGCGTGGCGCCCCGATTCCGGCGGCGTATCTCTGGGTGCTGGTCGCTCTCGCGCTGGCAACGGTTGCCGCCAGCATTCAGCCGGCGCTGAATCTTTTCTCGCGCCGGCAAAAGATGAATTACAACTACAATCCTTTCCATTTCGTCAACACCTACGGCGCGTTTGGCTCGGTGACGCGCGTCCGCTATGAAGTGGTGTTGGAGGCGACCGATGAGGTCGTGCTCACGCGCGCCACGCCATGGAAGGAGTATCACTGCAAAGCGAAGCCGGGCGACCCGGCGCGGCGCCCGCCGCAAGTGGCGCCCTACCATTTGCGCCTCGATTGGTTGCTCTGGTTCCTGCCATTCTCGGTGGAGGTATATCAGCGCGGGATCTTCGTGCCCCGCCATGAGCGCTGGTTTGTGGAACTGGTCCACAAGCTCCTGCTCTGCGACGCTGCCACGCTGGCGCTATTCCGCGAGGCGCCGTTTCGCGCGGAGCGCCGTCCCGCCTATGTCCGCGCGCTGTACTACAAATACCGATTCACCACCCGCGAGGAGCAGCGCCAAACCGGCGCTTGGTGGCACCGCGAGCTCCTCGGCGAGTACCTACCCCCCCTCTCCCTCCGCACCTTTGAATCCCGCCACGGCGCGGCAGAATGGAGGTGATAAACCGACTTGATGCGGCAAGCGTTCTGACCCGCCGGCTAAGGACGGCCGATTACGGCACGCTCGGCGCGGCCACAATTGCGTGCGTTCCGTTCAGCGACTGCATATACCGCCGAATGCCCTGATACAGTCCCAGGGCCAGCCGTTGTCGGTACGCCGCCGTGCTCACCAGCCGGTCGTCCGAGCGGTTGCTGAGCATTGTGATTTCAGCCAGAACCGATGGCATTTGCGCACCGATCAGCACCACGAACGGCGCGGTCAGCACCCCGTGATTGGCCTCGTCGGTCGCGTCCACCATGCTGCGCTCCAGGTCGCGCGCCAACTCGTGCGACTCCTCCATCTTGTCGTTGAGCGTGATCTTCCGCACCATGTCCGTCAGTTCGTGGATGTCTTGATCCCCCGACGCGTTCTCGCGCTTCGCCACCGCCAGCGCCTGGGCGCTGTTATTGAGATCGAGGTAGTACGTCTCGATGCCCCGCATCTGGTGATCCGGGTTCGAATTGGCATGGATGGAAACGAACAAGTCGGCGTGGTCGCGATTGGCAATCGCGGTTCTCTCGTCGAGCGGGATAAAAGTGTCGTCGTCGCGTGTGAACACCACCTGCGTTCCCAGCCGTTGGCGCAGCAGCTTGCCCAGTCGCAACGAAACGTCGAGTACGACGTTTTTCTCCATAATCCCGGTCGGCCCAATGGTTCCCGAGTCGTGACCCCCATGTCCGGGGTCAATCACCACCCGGCCGATCTTCAACCCCAGCGCCCGGGTCAGCGACGAACTTCCGTCCGCCAAGCTGTCAGCGGGAGGAAGCGCAATTGCCTTAACCACTTCTGGAACCATCGGCGTAACCGGTACCGATGCGCCGGCCCGCGCCCCCCCCGCACTCACCGACACCACTAAGCGCGCCGGGTTGGGATAAAATCGCCCCGAATCCGCCCGCGCGCC
>JANWLQ010000200.1 GCA_025450725.1 Terriglobales bacterium | reverse complement strand
CATTGGCGGCGATCCGGTCGGCGCCCACCACCACGCAGCCGATTCTTCCTGAGCGTAAAAAGTATCCCGCCATGTTGTCGGTGATCACGGTGGTAGCGATCCCGTCCTGTTGCAGCTCCCAGGCGGTGAGGCGCGCGCCCTGGAGATAGGGGCGGGTTTCGTCGGCGAAGACGGCGATCTGTTTACCTTGCTCGACGGCGGCGCGAATGACGCCGAGCGCGGTACCGTAGCCGGCGGTGGCGAGGGCGCCGGCGTTGCAGTGGGTGAGGACGCGTCCGCTCTGGGGGAGGAGATCGGCGCCGTGGCGGCCGAGGGCGCGATTGCAGGCAATGTCGTCATCGTGAATGGCACTCGCCTCGGCAATGAGGGCGCGCTGGGTGGCTTCGATGCCGTCGGAGGCGTGGGCGGCGGCGCAGCGGCGCATGCGCTCGATGGCCCAGAAGAGATTGACAGCGGTGGGGCGGGTGGCACGGAGGGTCTCGCAAATCCGGTCGAACTCATTTTGGAATTCGGGCAGAGTGCTGGCTTTGGAATCGCGGGCGCCGAGCGCGACGCCCATGGCCGCGGCGACGCCAATGGCGGGGGCGCCGCGCACGACCATGTCGCGGATGCCGGCGGCGACCGCCTTGTAATCGCGGCAGAGGACGTAGCGGACTTCGCCGGGAAGCGCGGGCTGATCGAGAAGCTCGACGCCAGCTTCGGTCCATTGGAGCGTGGGAATCATTTCTTCCTTACGATTGCGAGGCGTCGGCGATGGTGTTGCCGCCGCGCAGCAGCTCTTTATGGGCGGCGCGGACTTCCTGCGCGCCATACAAGGCCTGGAAGGGGCAGGGCTCGCCGCGGTGGGCGCGCCAGAGCTGGTTGAGGTTATTGCGTCCGCCGGCTTCCTCGCGCTCGATCAGGCAGCGCACGGCGACGACGTTGAGATTGGCCTCCCAGGCGGCTTCAATGGCGAGAATGGTGGAAGCGGCGGTGGTGCACACGTCGTCAACAATGGCGACGGAATGGCCGGGGTGGACGGTGCCCTCGATGCGGCGGCCAGTGCCGTGGGCTTTTTCCGCCTTGCGGACAAGGAAGCCGGTGATCGGATGGGCGGTGGTCGCGCTGGCGATGGCCACGCCGACCACGATCGGATCGGCGCCGAGGGTCAATCCGCCGACGGCGTCGGGCGGTGGGTGCAGGCGCTGCAGTTCGTCGAGAAACAGGCGGGCGGTGAGCAGGCCGCCACGCGGGGTGAGGGTGGTGGTGCGGCAGTCAACGTAATAATCGCTGGCGCCCCCGCTGGAGAGCTTGAATTCACCCAGGCGGAAAGAATCGCGGGCGAGGAGATCGAGAAGTTCGAGGCGTTCGGCGATAAGTTCAGACATTAATGCAGACCCTGAAAGTTGTGGAAACCCTGTGTGGAAACGTATTGGGCGGCAAACAACGTTCCATTGTACGCGCAATGGACGAGCCAACTTGCCATGACCGATCCGCTGGCGGCGCGCACGGCGGTGAGGGCGACGCCGACCAATACCAACACCAGCACCGCGGCCCAGGCCCCGCCGAGCTGGGCGGCGTGCATCATGCCGAATAAATAGCCGGTGACGAGAATGGCGAGAAGCTGGGGATGCTTCCAACCGGCGAGCCAGTTGACGACGAAGCGCACAATCGAGAGGAGCCAGTCGGGATTAATGATCACGGCGAGCAGGGCGAGCTCGATCAGCGTCAGCCAGGATATCCAGCTAAAAGGAACGAATGCGAGTACGCGTTGGCGGAAGCGCCAGTAGATGACCGCCAGCAACGCCAGGGCGGCGCCGGCGCGGGCGAGAGGGCGCCAGGCGCGCAACTCGTCGCGGGTGAAGCCTTCGCCAAAGGTTACAAGGAGGGTTGGGTAGAGAAGGCCGCGAAAAAAGAACTCTTCGAAGAAGGGGGCGATGGCGACGCCGTAGACAAGTAAAATCCATGCGGTTTGCGGGGTGAAGAGACGATCCATGGGGACGTCGGTGGGCATGGGCAGAAAATGTCCGGCGGCCTGGCCGGCGATGGCCAGCACCACTCCGCCGACGAGCAGGCCGAGGGCACTCTCGATTTTCAAGCCGCGCCAGTGGATGGCGCGCCAGAAGCGCACGCCGCGGGTGCGGGCCAGCCAGGCCCAGGCGAGGGCGAAGGCAATGGCCATGCCGAGGGCTTGGCCGACGAGCGATGTCCAGACCAGTGCGACTTCGGGACCATGGGGGAAGCGCGGGCCCAAGGCGCGGACCGCAATGGCCCAGAGGAGAAACGTGATTACGGTGGCAACGCCGATGGCGAGCACGGTGAACATCACCAGAAGGCTTAACTCAATGCCATTCCAGGGTGGTTCGTGAGTCGGCTCCGGTACGGGCGTGGGCGCGTCTTGCAGGGGGATGGTTGGGAACTCGGCGTCCACCCTTCCATCGTAACCGAGGAGGCTCGCCGCGCACCGACCCGCCGCGATGCGACACGCGGCGGCTGCCGCACGGTGCCGCTTATCATGTTCCATGCTGGCCAAGACCAAGCCGAACAGCGACTACTGGGCGCTCGTAGGCGCATTCGCGGTGATCTACCTGCTTTGGGGCACCACGTTTCTCGCGATCAAGATTGGAGTCGCGGAAGTACCGCCGCTGATTTTTGCGGTGGAGAGATTTATACCGGCGGGTGCGTTGCTTTATGCATGGTGCCGCTGGCGCGGCGTTCCCGTTCCGACGGCGCGGGAGTGGCGCGCGGCCGCAGTGCCGGCGGCGTTCATGGTTCTCATCGGCTATGGCTGCCTATTCTGGGGCGAAACGCGGGTCACATCGGGGATTGCCGCGGTGATACCGGCAACTATTCCGGTTTGGGTGGCTCTTTTGGAGAGCCTGGTGTTTCGGCTAGCACCGATCTCATGGCGCGTGATTGGTGGCGCGGTGCTGGGCGTGGCCGGCGTCACATTGCTAGTAGGCCCGTTAGGCGGAGGCCGAACAGTGGCGGCGCTAGTCATTCTCATCGGGGCCTTGGCGTGGGCGGTTGGGACAGTTCTGGTGAAGCGGCTGCCGCTTCCGAAATCAACGACCATGAGCTCGGCGGCGCAGATGCTATTGGGCGGAGCGATGCTGGCCATCGCCGCCGTGGCAAGCGGGCAAGTCGAAGGGTGGCATCCGCTGGCGGTAAGCCGCGAGGCAGTTCTCGCGTGGCTCTATCTGGTACTGGCAGGCTCGGTGCTGGGGTATTCGGCGTATGTGTGGCTGTTGGGGCGGGTTTCGGCGACGAAAGTTTCGAGCTATGCGCTGGTTAATCCGGTCGTCGCCTTGGCGGTCGGTTGGATGTTTGCCGGGGAGCGTGTCAGCGCCATGGCGTTGGCAGGCACCGGGGTCGTTCTCGCAGGGCTGGCATTGGTGTTGGCGCGGGACGCCCCGCAAAAGAACCATTAGCGTGCTACACGTTTCGGAGGTGTCGAGATTTGCAATCCGTTCTTCGCACTGTCGCAGTGATTATTGGGATTTAATGGCGGCCCCATTGGAAGCGGAGCCCGGCGGTTAGGGAACGGGGCGCGTTAAGGTCGGCTTCGGGTGTTAGCTCGATGGTGTAGCGGCGGTTCCAAAGGTTTTCGATACCGAGGTAGGGCGCGACGGCGCCGTCGGCAAACCCGCGGCTGAGGAACAGGTCGGTGTTCCAGAAGGCGGGCAGCGGGAGTGAGTTCTGGTCGTCATCGAAGTTGGCGCCGCCGAAACGCTCGACGGCGGAGAGGCTGAATCCGTGCGTGCGCCATTCACCGCGGGTGGAGAAGTTGTTGTCAGGCACGTGGGCCACGGCGAGGCCGACGAGGGAGGCCACCGGGGCTGAGATGACGGACGAGGTGAGGTGGGTGTAGGAGCCCCACAGGGTGAAATCGGAGCGCGCCCGCCATTGTCCTTCGAACGTTTCTCCTTTCGGGCGGACGCGGCCCAGGTTCTGGCGTTGACGCGTGATCAAGCTGGGGGTCGTGGACAGTGTCACGCTGGTGACCAGGTTAGCCACGGTGCCGTCGAAGTACGTTGCGTCGAAGCGGAGAGAATTGAACGGCCGCAACTCGGCGCCGGCTTGCGCGCCACGATAGCGCTCGGCCGCAAGCAAAGGGTTGGCATTGGTTAGGACGTTGCCGGCGCGGAAGGGGCGATATAACTCATTGAGCGTGGGCGCGCGAAAGGATTCGTAGGCCGACGCGCGTAGCGAGAGCCAGGGACGAAGGGCGTAGACGGTGCCCAGCGCCGGGCTGGTTGCCGCTCGCACGCGGGTGGGAAATGGCGTGATGGCGCCGGGCGCGCTTTGGAAGGCGTCGAAATTCGACCAGCCGTCGCGGCGAAGCGTAGCGGTCCAGCTCCAGGACGCTAAGGGCGACCAGCGGGTTTCGATAAAGGCGCCGCTCAGGCGCTGGCGGCCGTTCTCGGCGCGGCTGGTGGCGGTCGCCGGGGGGACGGTTTCATTGTCAACCGCGGTGATGTGGATGTAGCTCGCGCCTGAGGTCACGCTCCAGCGTTCGCGCGGGCTGGTGTCGGCGAGGGTCCAATCGAGGGCCGCGCCCTGGGCGCGGGAGGGGACTTGCTGCTCGAGCGTGAGCCTTTCACTGACGCGCCCGGCGGCGATGGAGGAGAACGTCGCATCGAAATCTTCGGATTGATCGAAGGCGCTGGCGTTCCAAATTCCGTCGTGGTCAATCACGGCGCGGGCGGCGAGCTGGCGCAGGCGGGTGCCGTTGACTTGCAGGGCGGTGCCGTTGCGGCGCTGTTCGGCGAAATATTCGGACGACACAGTGAACATGGCGCCGGGCGAGGCGACGTAACGCAACTCGGGCGACCAGTTCTGCGCGGTGACACCGGCGTCGGTGTCAATGGCGCCGGGCTGGCGGGAGGGAATGTAGCCGCCGACGTGAAGCGCGCGACCGCGGAGGGCGAAAGCCATACGGCGGGATGCGATGACACCCACGCCGTCGGCAACGCCGGTGGCGAGGCCGCCACCGCCGGAACGTAGGTCAACGTGAGTGGCGATGGGTGGCGCGGTCTCAACGCCGATGACCCCGGAGAGAGCATCGTTGCCGTAGAGCGGCGAGGCGCCGCCGGAGATGACGCTGATCGTGCTTACGTCCTCGACGGGAACGCGCAGCCAATCCACCCAGCCGCCGAAAATGTCGTTGAGCGGAAATCCATCGAGCAGCACGAGCGCGCGGCTGGCGCCGCTGGAGCCGGTGCCGAGCAGGGCTACGCCCTGGGTGGTGGGGTTAGCGGTTTGCGATGAGTTCACGCGGAATGTGCCCAAGTCGCTGGTCTCGCGCAGAATCGAGTCGGCGTTGGACGGCGCGGCGGTGTGCAGGCGCTCACTGCCAATTACGCTGACGGCCATGGGTACGGCGGCGGTCGCCAGATTGGTGGCGGAGGCGGTGACGGTCACCGATTCTGAAACCGGCGCGGTGAGTAACACGATACGGGTGGCGGCGGTAGGGGCGAGTTCGGCTTTCACATATCCGGGCGCCGTGACGGTGAGCGTAGTGGCCGCTGTGGGAGAGGTCAAGCGGAAGCGCCCGTCGGCGCTGGTGATCGCAGTCGCATTGCCGGACGTGACCGTGGCGCCGGCGATGGGCAAGCCGTTGCCGGCGACAACAATCCCGGAGGTGCTTGCCATCTGAGCGGCTGCTGGCGCGAGAACGGCGGCCAAGCCGAGAGCCAGCAGTGCGAGTTTCATGCACGAATTTTAGCGCAAGAAGCGGAGTGCGCGGGCTTTTAGGCGGGGCTAGACTGGTCTCATGGTGGCGATGAAGCAAGCTTGGGCGGCACTCGAGGCGCGCGACCGCGCCGCGGATGGGCTTTTTGTTTACTCAGTCCGAACGACCGGAGTGTACTGCCGGCCTTCGTGTGGCGCGCGCCGGGCGCGGCCGGAAAACATGGCGTTTCATGCGACCTGCGCCGAGGCCGAGCGGGCGGGATTCAGGCCGTGTTTGCGGTGCCATCCCGAGCGCGCGCGGGAGGACGCGGCCAGTGTCGCTTCGGCGTGCCGAGCGCTTGAGTCAGCCGAGCGTCGGCCCCGGCTAGCGCAGTTGGCCCGGACGGCGGGAATGAGTCCCTTTCATTTTCATCGTTTGTTCAAGGCGACGACCGGCGTCACGCCAGGACAGTACGCGGCCGGACGACGTGGGGAGCGGGTGCGCGCGGCGCTGGCCGGCTCGCGCAGCGTCACCGACGCGCTCTACGAGGCGGGGTACCAATCGAGCGGGCGGTTCTATGCCGAAGCGCAAGGCGCGCTGGGGATGGCGCCGGCACGGTACCGAGCCGGCGGGGCGAAGCTTGCGATTGAGTTCGCGGTGGCGGAGTGTTCACTGGGCTGGGCGCTGGTGGCGGCGACAACGCGCGGGTTGTGCGCCGTCACGCTGGGAGATGACGCCGCGGCGCTGATCGCCGATTTGACACGGCGATTCCCGCGGGCGGTGGTGCGCCCCGCGCCGCCAGGGTTTGCCCGCAAGGTGGCGCGGGTGATTCGGCTGATCGCGACTCCGGCGCGCGGAATTGAGCTGCCGCTGGACATTCAAGGCAGCGCGTTTCAGGTTCGGGTCTGGCAAGCGCTGCAGCGGATCCCGGCCGGGGAAACGCGCTCGTACACCGAGCTGGCGCGAATGGCGGGAGCGCCGCGCGCGGCGCGGGCGGTGGCCAGCGCGTGCGGCGCCAACCCGCTGGCGGTAGTGATTCCGTGCCATCGCGCACGGCGGGCCTCAGGCGAGCTGGCCGGGTACCGGTGGGGCATCGAGCGAAAAAAGGAGCTGCTGCGGCGTGAGAGCGGAGGGCGCGGGCTGAAAAAATGATTACGGAAGAGATTGCGCCGGGGGCATTCTTGCTGCGCGGGTTCGCGCTGGCCGGCGACAGTATCGTGCGCAACGAGCTGGCGCGTATTGAAGCCGCCGCGCCGTTTCGGAACATGGTGACGCCGGGAGGCTTCCGCATGTCGGTCGCCATGACCAACTGCGGCGCGTGGGGATGGATCGCCGATCGGCGCGGGTATCGTTACGAATCGCGCGATCCCGAATCGGGGGAACCGTGGCCGGCGATGCCGCCGTCGTTTTTGGAGTTGGCGCGCGCGGCGGCGCGCGCGGCGGGGTTTGGCGGCTTTTCACCGGACGCCTGCCTGATCAACCGCTATCAGCCGGGTTCGAAACTGTCGCTGCATCAGGACAAGAACGAGCGCGACTACGATCAACCAATCGTGTCGGTGTCGCTCGGCCTGGGGGCGACGTTTCAGTTTGGCGGATTCGAACGCGCCGAGCCGGTACAGAAAATCCGGCTCGAGCACGGCGACGTCGTCGTATGGGGCGGTCCGGCGCGGCTACGGTACCACGGCGTGCTGACGCTCAAGGCGGGAACGCATCCATGGTTGGGCAGTTATCGCGTGAATCT
>JANWLQ010000199.1 GCA_025450725.1 Terriglobales bacterium | reverse complement strand
GTGAACGTGATGGAAGTCGAACACCTGATTGACGCGCTCAAGGCGGCCGGCAAGCAGTCGCTGTTTCAGTACAAAATCTACCAAAACGCGCCCGGCGGCCACTACTTCAATCGAATTGACACCGCCTTCGCCCGGGCATCGCGCGCCGAGGCCTACAAATTCCTCGACGGCTACCTGCATCCCGGCCACTAAGCGCGACAGCGCCTCCCGCCGCCTGCTAAACTATTGTTTCCCATGAAAATTGGTGTGGTGGTTTTTCCGGGCAGCAATTGCGATCACGATGCCCTGCATATCGCCCAATTGGCGGCCGGCAAGCCGGCGGTGCCGCTGTGGCACGAGAACGCCTCGCTCGAAGGCTGCCAGGCGCTGATCATCCCTGGCGGTTTCAGCTACGGCGACTACCTGCGCACCGGGGCGATCGCCCGCTTCTCGCCGATCATGCAGTCGGTCAGGGCGTTTGCCGAGGGTGGAGGGCCGGTGCTGGGAATTTGCAACGGCTTCCAGATTTTGTGCGAAGCCGGACTGTTGGAGGGCGCGCTGCTGCGCAACGCCGGCACCGGCTTTGTCTGCCGCCCGGTGTATTTGCGGGTGGATAACAATAGAACCCCGTTTACCCACGGCTTCGAGCGTGGCGAAGTCATGCGCGTGCCGATCGCGCACGGCGAGGGGAATTTTTACGCCGACCCTGAGGTGCTGGAAGAGTTGGAAGAAAAGCACCGCGTGGTGTTCCGTTACTGCACCCACGGCGGCGCCATCGAGCCGGAGGCGAATCCCAACGGCTCGCTGCACAACATTGCCGGCATCTGCAATGACCATGGCAATGTCGTCGGCCTGATGCCCCACCCCGAGCGCGCCAGCGAAGCGGCGCTGGGATCGAACGAAGGGTTCAAAGTATTTGAGTCGCTGTGCCGAACCTATGCCACTCACGCCTGACATCATTGCCCAACACGGCATTAACGCCGAGGAGTACGAGAAGATCCGCGGCTTGCTGGGGCGCGACCCGAATCTGACCGAATTGGGGGTCTTCTCGGTGATGTGGAGCGAGCACTGCTCCTATAAGAGCAGCCGGCTGCACCTCAAGAACCTGCCCACCGCCGGCCCGCAGGTGCTGCAAGGCCCGGGCGAAAACGCCGGCGTGATTGATGTCGGCGATGGTTGGGCCTGCGTTTTCAAAATTGAGTCGCACAACCACCCCAGCTACATCGAGCCGTTTCAGGGAGCTGCGACCGGAGTCGGCGGCATTCTGCGGGACGTGTTTACGATGGGAGCGCGTCCAGTGGCCATCATGGACTCGTTGCGCTTCGGCCCTTGTCAGCCGGGCCAGGGCACAACAGCCGACGTCGCCATGCGCAACCATGCCATTGTCGAGGGCGTGATCGGCGGCATCGCCCATTACGGCAACTGTTTCGGCGTGGCCAACCTTGGCGGCGAGACCGTGTTCGATGCCGGCTACTCGGCGAATCCGTTGGTCAACGCCTTTGCCTTGGGCATTGCCCGCCAGGACGCGCTCTTTTTTGGCAAGGCCAGCGGAGTCGGCAACCCGGTGATCTATGTGGGCGCCAAGACAGGTCGCGACGGCATCCATGGCGCGACCATGGCGAGCGAGGAGTTTTCAGATGCCAGTGCCGGCAAGCGCCCCAACGTGCAGGTGGGCGATCCGTTTCTCGAAAAGCTGCTGCTCGAGGCCTGCCTCGAAGTCATGCAGACCGGCGCCGTCGCCGGCATTCAGGATATGGGCGCCGCCGGACTGACTAGTTCATCGTGCGAAATGGGGGCACGCGCGGGCACCGGCATCGCGCTCGATCTCGACCGCGTGCCGCAGCGGGAGACGGGTATGTCGGCCTACGAGATGCTGCTCAGCGAGAGCCAGGAGCGGATGCTGCTCGTTGCCCACAAGGGACGTGAAGCCGAGGTGTTTGCCGTGTTCCGCAAATGGGGACTGGATGCGGTCACGGTGGGCGAAGTCACCGCCGACGGACTGCTGCGCATTACCCACAAGGGAGAGTTGGTGGCGCTGATCCCCAACACCGCGCTCACCGACGCCGCGCCCAAATACGACCGGCCGCAGAAGGCGCCGCGGCGCACGCTGCCGCTTGAGCCGCCCCCGGGCGCGCGGACCGCGGCCGAGAAACGCGACTGGTCCGCCGACCTGCGCGGTTTGCTGGGCTCGCCCAACATCGCGAGCAAGGCGTGGGTGTACGAAAGCTACGACACCATGGTCCGCACCAACACGCTGGCGGGTCCGGGCGGCGATGCCGGCGTCATTCGGCTTAAGGGAACCAAGCGCGGCCTGGCCATGGCGCTGGACGGCAACGGACGCTATTGCGAACTTGACCCGCGCCTGGGTGCGCAACTCGCCGTGGCCGAGGCGGCGCGCAAGGTGGCTTGTGTCGGCGCGCGTCCGATCGCGGCGACCAACTGTTTGAATTTTGGCAACCCGGAAAAACCGGAAGTCATGTGGCAATTGGCGCAAGCCATCACCGGCATCGGCGAAGCCTGTCGCGCGCTGGGAACGCCCATCACGGGAGGGAATGTCAGCCTTTACAACGAGACGCTGGGGCGCGGGATACAACCGACGCCCGTGGTCGGCGTAGTGGGAACGATGGACGCGCCGTCGGGCGAGGTGTCACCCTTGCCGGCGCGCTTCGCCGATCAGGGCCGCGCGATCGTGCTGCTCTCGGGCGCGCCCGTGACGGACGCGGCCACCGCTTGGCGCGAGTTTGGGGCGAGTGAGTACGCGGCTTTTCAACTGCACCAACTCTGGGGTCAGCCACCGGCGCTTGACCTGAAGCGCGAGCACGCCTTGCACACCGTATTAATCGAGGCGCATCGGCAGGGCTGGCTCGACTCCGCCCATCAAGTGAGCACCGGCGGAATTGCGACCTGCCTGGTCGAGTGCTCTCTTGCCCACACGGTCGAGCGGATCCCGGAAGCCGTTTTCGGTCTCGCCGTGAATTTGGATAGTGTCGCCGAACGCGAACTTGACGACTGCCTCGTGCTGTTTGGCGAGCGCGCCAGCCAGGTGGTGGTTTCCTGCGACCCCGCTCACGTCGAACGGTTGCAACAGGCCGCGCGAACCGCGGGGATTGACGCTTTTCCCATCGGTGTGACTACCGCGGAGGGCTTTACCCTTACCCGCGGCGGCCGCCCGCTCGTGGGCGACGATCTGGACTTTCTTGCTGATGCCTGGGGAGCGAAGCCATGAAGCAGCTCCGGGAAAAATGCGGCGTAGTAGGCGTCTGGGGCAACACCGAGGCCGCCAACCTGGCCTACCTCGGCCTTTACGCGCTACAGCATCGAGGGCAGGAATCGGCCGGCATCGCGTCGAGCGACGTGCGGGGCGAAGGGCAAGTTATTTACGCGCGCCGCGCGATGGGGCTGGTGGCGGACATTTTCACGCCCAAGGCGCTGGGCAAGCTCCCCGGACGCGTGGCGATTGGTCACACGCGCTACTCCACATCGGGCGACAGCGGCATTAGCAACGCGCAGCCCTTGATTGTCGAGTGCAACAAGGGCAAGCTGGCCATTGCGCACAACGGAAACCTGACCAACGCCGGCGCGATCCGCACGAGACTGGAAGCGCAGGGTTCCATTTTCCAGACCACCTGCGATACCGAGGTCATACTGCACCTGATCGCGCAGTCGCGGGCTGCGAGCTTTGACCAGGCTCTCGCCGAAGCCCTGGGGCAGGTCGAGGGCGCGTATTCGCTGGCACTGCTTACACCCGACAGCTTGTACGCCATTCGCGACCCATGGGGATTCCGCCCCCTGGCGCTGGGAACCCTGGCCGAGGGCGGGGCGTTTTTCGCCAGCGAGACGTGCGCCTTCGATCTCATCGGAGCGCGCTTCGAACACGATCTCGAACCCGGCACCTGGCTGCGGATCAGCGGTGATTCGGTTTCTCCAGAGCGCAACGTACACCGCTTTGCCGCGGCGCGCCAGCGGCGGCAGTGTGTATTCGAGCACGTCTATTTCGCCCGGCCCGACAGCCTCGTCTTTGAACGCAGCGTGCAGCAGAGCCGCGAAGAACTCGGACGCATTCTCGCCCGCGAGGCGCCGGCCCCGGCCGACATTGTTGTCCCGGTGCCCGACTCCGGGGTGGCGGCGGCGCTCGGCTACTCGGCCGAATCCGGACTGCCCTGCCGTTTCGGCCTGATCCGCAGCCATTACGTCGGGCGCACCTTCATTGAACCCTCCCAACAGATTCGCGATTTCGGCGTGAAGCTAAAACTCAACCCGGTGCGCCGGCTGCTGCAAGGCAAGCGGGTGGTATTGGTGGATGACTCAATCGTTCGCGGCACCACCAGCCGCAAGATCGTCAACATGATCCGCGAGGCGGGCGCGACCGAAGTCCATGTGCGCATCTCCTGCCCGCCCACCGTGTCGCCCTGTTACTACGGCGTGGACACGCCTTCGAAGAAGGAGTTGATCGCGGCCAATCTCAGCGTCGACGCCATACGCGAAGCGATCGGCGCTGACAGCCTCGCCTATCTTTCGCTTTCCGGTCTCGACCAGGCTGTCGAAAACCGCGACGACAGCTTTTGCACGGCCTGCTACACCGGCCACTATCCGACGCCCGTTTAAGTAAACTGGGCTCCATGCCGCCGCCGCGCCTCAGCTCGCTGCCGGAGTATCTTGCGAGCCTCGCCGCGCTGGGCGGGCGCCCGGCCATCATCGAGCAGGGACTCTATCGCGCCGCCAGCATTGACTACGCCGGCCTGATCGGAAAAGCATTCGCGTGGCGCGACGAGCTGCAGCGTCGCGGCGTCAAGGCCGGGGACCGGGTCATGCTGTGGGGCGCCTCGGGCATCGCCTGGGCCATCGCCTTCTACGGATGCGTGCTGCACGGGGCGGTATTGGTCCCACTCGACGCCTCCTTCTCGGACGGCTTCGCCCAGCGCGTGCGGGAGCAAACCGAAGCGGTGCTGATCTGCGGCGACCACGATGGGGCCAATGTTTCGTTCGCCGAAATCGCCGCGCTGGCGCCTGCAGCGGCGCCGGCAAGGATCGAAGCGCCGGCGCCCGATACGCTGCTCGAAATCGTCTACACCTCGGGCGCGACCTCCGAACCCAAAGGCGTGATGATCACGCACGGGAACTTGCTGGCCAACCTCCGGCCGATCGCCAAAGAAATCGGCAAGTACAAATCGAAAGCGCGACTTTTTCTGCCGCTGCGGTTTCTGCACCTGATTCCGCTCAGCCACCTGTTCGGCCAAGTCATGGGGTTGCTGATACCGCCGCTGCTCGAGAGCGCGGTGATTTACCCGGAATCGCAGGCCCCGGCGCAGTGGGCGGAG
>JANWLQ010000198.1 GCA_025450725.1 Terriglobales bacterium | reverse complement strand
CCCGGCTGCGTCGTGAGCACGCGCATCACCCGTCCGCTGTTCGGTTCATACGCTTCGGCGGCCAGCGTCGGGGTGGCCGACCCGCCGCTGTCGAGAACAAAATTGTGGTCGTAGCCGTTGGCGATCTTGATCTGGGGATAGTCGGAGCCAATGCGATCCCCAATCGCCGTGCTATGCGTGAAATCCATCGGCGTTCCCGCCACCGGTTCCAGCTTGCCTGTCGGTATCAGGTCGGGAGACACCGGCGTGAACCGGCTCGCCTTGAGCATCAGGTCGGTCTTGAGCACATCGCCGTTCCCCGCGCCCGCCAGGTTGAAGTAGCTGTGGTTGGTGAGGTTCAGCACCGTGTCTTTGTCGGTCGTGGCTGAATAGGCGATCTGCAGTTGATTGTTGTCCTCCAACGTGTAAATGACCCGCACCGACAGATCGCCGGGATACCCCTCCTCGCCATCGCGGCTGAGGTAGCTAAGCTCCAGCGCCGGTCCGCTTGCCGTCGAAACATCCCGCGCCTTCCAAAGCCGCCGGTTGAATCCAAGGATGCCGCCGTGCAGCGCATTCTTGCCATTGTTCACGGCAAGATGATACGTGCGCCCGTCGAGCGAAAACTGTCCCAGCGCAATGCGATTCGCATAGCGTCCGATCAGCGCTCCGAAATACGTATTCGTGTCGCCCAGGTAGCCGTCGAGCGTGTCGTAGCCGAGCACGACATCGCCCAGCTTCCCGTGCCGGTCCGGCACCTCCAGCGACTGCAAAATGCCGCCGTACGTCGTGATGGAGGCCCGCATCCCGTGCGCGTTCGTCAGCACATACATCTCCGCCACCCGCCCGTCGGCCAGCTTGCCGAAGGCGTGGTGCGTAATTCCTTTGGGTGTCGCGGCCATGAGTGTTCCTGTCAGTGCCAGAGCAAATAGGGTCTTCATCCGCTCCAGTCTAGTCGTTCCGCTGCAATTTGACCACCGTTTCCAGATGATAGGTCTGGGGGAAAAGATCGAACAGATGCACCTCCTCGATCGCGTACCCCGCCGCCAGCAGCGGTTTCAGGTCGCGCCCCAGTGTTGCCGGGTCGCACGAGACAATGTGCAGCCGCCGCGGCGCCATCGAAGCCAGTGCCGCCACCAGCTCTTTCCCGAGTCCGGCGCGCGGCGGATCGGCAACAACCAAATCTGGCGCTACTTGCTCCCGCTGCGCAAATCGAAGCGCTGATCCCGCCACCACCTCTATGTTTGCGAATGCCCGCGCGTTGACCCGCAAATCGCGAACGGCTACTGACGCGCTCTCGACCGCCGTTACCGATCCGAACCGCCGCGCCAACGGCAGCGCGAATAGGCCCACCCCGCTGAATAAATCCACCGCGGCGCCGCCTTCAACCCCGCCGGTCACGACTTCAACCAGCTCCGATCCCAGGTACCTGTTCACCTGAAAAAAAGCTCCGTCGCTGACCTGAAACTCAAATCCGCCGCCGGCAAACTTCTCCGCGGTGAGTTCGATCTCGGCCCCGTCTTCCTCGCCGGTGAGTTCGGCAATTGCCGCGCTCAACTCCGGGTCGGCAATCGGGCAATGGCTGACGGGGAGCACGCGGTGGCTCCCCAACTCAAAAAAACCCCAGTGCGTCCCGGCCCTATGCAGCCGGATGCGATTGCGATAGCCCCACGGCTCGCCCGTATGCACGCTGATCGGCTCCGTCCACGTCACCCCTCCGGTGCGCCGCAGTGTTTCGACCAACACCGCGCGCTTGATCGCAACCTGCGCGTCGTAGCTCGCATGCTGAAGCTGGCACCCGCCGCAGCGCCCGAAATATTCGCAGCCCGGCTCGACCCGGTCTGGCGACGGCTCGAGAATCTTCAGCACGCGCGGCGGCGACACCTCGGCCAGCACCCGCTCGCCGGGCAGCGTGCGCGGAAGAAAGACCACCTGCCGCCGCCCGTCTTGCTCCGGTAGCCGCGCCAGTCCATCGCCGCCGTAGACAACTTTTTCAACCGTCAGTTCGATTGCATTCATGGCATGTAAAACAAACTCAGCCGCGGCAGCCGCGCGCGTTCCAGCAGCCGACGTTGTAAAAATTGCCGCTCAATCAACGCCAACTGCTCCGCCCGCAATTTGCGCCGGTACGGCGCCAGCTCGCCCTCGAGTTCGGCGCGGATAGCGACCATCGCCTCGACCGTCGCCGCTTGTTGCAAATGTAAGAAAACCTTCTCATCGAGCACGGTCAATACGCGGTCAATGTCTTCTAGCGACGCCAGCGGTGGCGTGGCCGCGCTGGCCAGTAGATTGTCCAGCGCGGCGATCACATCCTCCGGCACCACCTCGATCATCGCCTCCCGCGCCTGCGTCAAGTACGCGACAATCCGTTCCCGGCTAAACGCGTCACCGTGTTCCTCATGCCGTTGCGCCGGCGTCTCGCCCGGCGCCCCCACCGCCGCCGCCGCCATCACCTTCGCTGCCTCCAGCACCGCCGCCGCGCAATACGCCAGCGCCCGCGGACGCTGCTTGTCCCGCCGCCTCCCCGAGGCGAACTTCTCAAACGCCTGGTCAATCCCCGCCATCACCGCCGCCAGCGGAATCCCCGCCTCCCGCCATGACGCGATCAAGGCCCAGTCCACCGGCGAGAGCAACACCTGCACACCCCGCGCCCGCTGAAAGTGCTCCTCGATCTCGGTGAAATAGTTGAAATAGTTCAAGCGGCGATCCGGAACCAATAATAACCGTGCGGCCCCAGGCTCAACTGGTACGGCTGCGCGCCGATGGGCGGAAACACGACTTCACCGAACATCTCAACCGGCTTGGCCCCGGCAAATGCCGACAAATCGAGCTCCACCGCCTGCGAACTGCGCGACAAATTGGCCACGACCAGCACCCGCGATGGGTCGCCCGCCTGCTGCCGCAAATACACCAGCACCCGCTCATTGGACGGAGTCAAAAACTGCGTCTCCCCCGTCCCGAACAGCGGCGTCTTCCGCCGCAAGGCAATGAGCGCCCGCATCCAGTGCAGCAGCGAGTTCGGGTCCTGAAATTGCCGCTCGACGTTCACCGCCTGATAGCTGTAGATCGGGTTCTGTATCAGCGGCGCGTACAGCCGCTCCGGCGGCGCTTTCGAAAACCCGCCGTTGCGGTCCACAGACCACTGCATCGGCGTGCGCACGCCGTTCCGGTCCGACAGATAAATGTTATCCCCCATCCCGATCTCGTCGCCGTAATAAAGGATGGGCGTGCCCGGCAGCGAAAACAGCACCACATTCATCAACTCAATCTCCCGCCGGCTGTTCTCGACAATCGGCGCCAGCCGCCGCCGGATGCCGATGTTGAGCTTCATCCGCGGATCGCGCGCGTACTCGTAGTACATGTAGTCGCGCTCCTCGTCGGTGCACATCTCCAGCGTCAACTCGTCGTGGTTCCGCAAAAATAATCCCCACTGGCAGTTGTCCGGTATCGCCGGCGTCTGCGCCATGATGTCCACAATCGGGCGCCGCGCCTCCTGCCGGATGGACATGAACAAGCGCGGCATCAGCGGGAAGTGGAACGCCATGTGGAATTCCGGCGCCGGTGCCGCCCCAAAATACCGCACCACGTCCGACGGCCACTGGTTCGCCTCCGCCAAGAGCACCCGGTCCCCGCCATAGCGCGCGTCCACCTCCCGGCGCAGTTCCTGTAAAAACTCGTGCGTCTCCGGCAGGTTCTCGCAAATCGTCCCCTCGCGCTCATACAGGTACGGCACCGCGTCGCAGCGGAAACCGTCCAATCCCATGTCGAGCCAGTAGAAAACGATGTCCATCATCGCCTGCCGCACCGCCGGCTCCTCGAAATTGAGGTCCGGCTGGTGGCTGTAAAACCGGTGCCAGAAATACGCGTTCGCCACCGGATCCCAGGTCCAGTTGCTCGATTCGGTGTCTACGAAGATAATCCGCACGTCACGGTACCGGTGCGGGTCCTGGCTCCAGACATACCAATTGCGGTAAGGCGACTGCGGCGAACTGCGCGCTTGCTGAAACCACTGGTGTTGATCCGAGGTGTGATTCAGCACCAGGTCCGCCAACACCCGCATCCCCCGCCCGTGCGCCTCGTCCAGCAACTCGCGAAAATCCTCCAGCGTTCCGTAATCGGCTGACACCGAGCGGAAATCGGCGATGTCGTATCCGTCGTCGCGCAGCGGCGATGGATAAAACGGCAGCAGCCAAATGCAATCCACCCCCAGCCACTGCAGGTAGTCCAGCTTGTCAATCAATCCCCGGAAGTCGCCGATGCCGTCGCCGTTCCAATCCGAAAAAGCGCGCACCGGTATTTCGTAAAAAACGGCGTTCTTAAACCAGCGCGGATCTCGTGGCAAATTCATGGCGTTGTTCTCGGCAAACTCACCCGAAAGGTCGTCCCTTTTTCCGGCACGCTCTCCACTTCAATCGTACCCCGGTGTAGTTCCACCACCGAGCGCGCGAAATAAAGCCCCAGCCCGGTGCCAAACTCCCGCCCGCTCAGCGGGTTCTGAATGCGGTTGAACTTCTGAAACAGTGTCGGCATCTTGTCCGCCGGTATGCCCACTCCGGTGTCAATGATCTCGACCGCCACCCGCGGACCCTCCGCCCGCGTCCGCACCGTCACCGTCCCATGCTCCGGTGTATACTTCACCGCGTTGTCCATCAAGTTGGCGAACACCTCCCGCAGCCGCACCGCGTCGCCCGGCACCACGCACTCGGCCGCATTGGGTTGCGGCGGGTCCACCCGTATCGTCACCTGGTACCGCGCCGCGCGTACCTGCAAGTCCGACGCCAGCCCGCTGACCACATCAGCGACCGCCACCGGCTCCGAGCGCAGCTGCAAGCTGCCCTGTTCCAGCCGGCTGATATTGAGCAGATCGTTGACCAGGGCGATGAGCCGTTCATTCGAATCGTAGGCCCGCCGCAGGTAGGCCTGTTGCTCGGGGTTGAGTGGCCCCAGTACCTCGTCCAGCAGCAACGAGAGTACTCCCTTGACCCCCGTCATCGGCGTCCGCAGCTGATGGCTGGCGATGGAGATGAACTCGTTCTTCATCCGGTCCACCTCCCGCTCCTGACTGGCGTCGCTGAAGACCACCACGCACCCGGCGACCCCGCCCTGGTCGTCGCGCACCGGCGCCGCGCTCAGCGTGATCGGCAGCCGCGAGCCGTCGCGCCGCACCAAGGTCAGGTCGCGCAGCGAACGGAACGTCCGGCCTTGCAGAATGGTCTGCCGCACCGCGTCCGTTCCCGCCGCCCCCTCCGCGCCGCCTTCGCTCAGCGTCATCACCTGTTCATAAGGACGCCCCAGCGCGGCGCTCGCCGTCACCCCGGTCAGCGCCGCCGCCGCGCGGTTGAACTCGATAATGCGTCCCTCCGCGTCCACCGCGAATACGCCGTCGCCAATCGAGCCCAGGAGCGCCTCCGTCTTCGAACGCCCGCTCTCCACCTCGCGGTTGTAGCGCTGGTAATACCGGAATGCCGCCCGCAGCAGCAGTCCGGTCGCCACCGCCAGCAGAAAAATGATCACCGCTATCAGCGCCAGCTTGTCGTAAAAGACTTTATAAATGTAAAACCCGAACCGCACCGGCCGCACCACCAACAGCGCCATCACCTCTTCCGGCAGCGGCGCGTAGGAAATGGCTTCGCTCTCGATCTGTATGGCGCTGACGAACTCGCCGCTCCCGGTGCGTCCTCCCAGCGCATCGGCCGCCGCTGGCAGCGCCGCAATCTGTACCGCGTTGAAAGGCCCGTTCGGCGGCGCGAACACCACTTTCCGCGTCCCGTCGAGAATGTACAAATACCGGTCCGGCCCCACGTTGATGTGCCGTACCCAGTCCGCCACCGCCCCCACCGGCAGCACGCCGACCAACACGCCAGGCGGCGCGCTCGTCGTCAGGGGCGGCACCGCCATTGCGAAGTCAATGCGGTTGGGCAGGGAACTGTTCCCAATCTGTAGCGGCGAGGTCGCCGATTGTCCCGCCAGCGCGTTCCGAAACCACTCCGGCGGCGCCCCCGTGAAGGCCCCCCCAACCGCGGCCGGGTCGCTCGCGATCAGCGTCCCATTGGCGTCGTAGAGTTGCACCGCCAGAAATTCCGAATGCCGCCGCCGCAGCCGCGCCAAGCTGCCGCCCGCCAGGCTTAAATCGTTCGCTTGTCGCCGTAGATTCCTCGCCGTCGGCTTGAGCGCCCCCTCAGCCCCCACCATCGACGCCAGCGCCCGCTCCAGCGACGTTTCATCCGACGCTCCCGCCAGCGCGTCCCGCTCGCTGCGGAAATTCGCCCGCAGCAGCGAAACCGCGAAATCCCGCACCTGCCGGTCGGCGTTCGCGGCGTCCGCCTGCGCGTTCCGTATGCTGGTCGCGACGATGTAATACGTCAGCAGCAAAATTGGAACGAACGTTAGTATGACGAAGATCGCCGTCGAGCGCAGCGCCGATGCCGTCAACCAGCGCAGCCGCCGCTCCGCGAAGTTGGAAAGCGGATTCACCTCAACTACCCGCGGGCTGCTCCCGGCACGCCGGGCAGCGCAGCCTCACGCGGAAACTCCGCGACCAGGGGTCCGAGAAATCGCCGTCCAACTGCAGCATCAGCCCCGCCCCGCACTGCAGGCAGTGGTAATCCCGCGGATAACCGAGCAGCGACGCCAGCGCCGCCGCGTCCCCCGCCGCCGGATCAATCTTCAACTGAAAGCTCGCAATCGGCCGCACCCCCGGTGTCGCCGCCAGAAGCTGCCGCACCCGCTCCACCACCTCCGCCGGCGCCACCTCGCTTTTCACTAAATAATCGGTCGCCCCCAGTCGCGCCGCCATGTGCTTGTCCATGTGCTGGCTCAAGTTGGTGAACAGCACCACCGGCGTGGTCAGGAACCGCCGGTCGCTGCGCAGCGACTTCAACACCTCGAGCCCGCTCAGGTCGGGTAGCATCACGTCCAGCAGAATCAGCCGCGGGGGCGATTGCCGCGCCGCCCGCAGCGCGTCCCGCCCCGTCGCCGCCTGCGTCACCAAAAAACCTTCGTGTTCCAGCCGCCGCGCGTACGTATCGCGGATCAAGTCCTCGTCTTCCACGATCAGGATGGGTGCCGCCTCGCTCATGCCATTGCTTTCGCCACCCGCCGCGGGCCGACATAGGCTGCGATTTCTTTCTGAAAAATCTCCTCCACCCGCCTCGCAATCGCGCCCAGCGCTATTTTCGTGTCGTTGATCCGCGCCACAGGCTGCACTTCCCGCGTTGAAGAAGTAATGAAAACTTCGTCCGCCCGGTACAAATCCTGCTCCGTCAGTGCCCGCTCCTCGATCTTTAGCCCGTGCCGCGGTCCGCTCTCCAATAGTACCTGCCGGCTGACTCCCGGCAGCGCCCCCGAGGAAATCGGCGGCGTGGCCAGCCCGTCCCGTCCGGCGATAAAGATATTCGCCGCCGTGCACTCCGCCACCTCGCCGCGTTCGTTCAGCAAAATCAAATCGTCGAACCCCTGCGCGTTCGCCTCTTCCACCAGTACCAGGTTGTGCGCCCAGGTCAGCGTCTTGGTGCCCGCCAGCGGCGCCTGCGAGTCGCGCCCGTGCGGCTGCACGCGCAGCGCCGCGCTCGCCCCCCAACTGCGCAAATCGCGGGTGATGATGAGCAGGTCGGTGGCCCGCCGCCCCGGGACATCGAGCAGCCCGCCATGGTTCCGGATCAAATAAATCCGCGCCACGGCATTCAGCGGGGCGTCCCCGATTGCGTTGGCCGCGACCACCGCCGCAAAGCCCGCCTGGGCTTCGTCCCATAGCTCGTCCAATTCGACATGCAGCCGATGCCCATCCCGCCGCAGCCGTTGCCAGTGCGCCTCCAGCGCAAACGGAACCCCGTCGTAAATGCGCAAGGTGCTGAATAGGCCCCAGCCCGTCAGCAGGCCGGTTTGAAACGGTGAGAGCTGGATGTCGCTGGCCGCCACCAGCTTTCCGTTCCACCAAGCTTGGGAGTGTATCGGAGAAGCCACCTGCTTCTAGGGTAACGCCAACTCGTCCTGTTGCAAAAACTCCCGCACCACCGGGTCCTGCGACGCGTCCATCTCCTCCACCGTGCCGAAAAAACGCACCCCACCCTCATGCAGCATGATTAACCGGTCGGCCAGTTTCCGCGCCAGCGACGTGTCATGGGTGACGACAATACTGGTCAACTTATACTGCCGTTTCACTCGCTGAATCAAGTCGGCGATCGTGTGCGACATCATCGGGTCCACCATGGTCGTCGGCTCGTCGTAGAGAATCGCCTTGGGCCGTGCCGCCAGCGCCCGCGCAATCGCCACCGCCCGCTTCATCCCGGTGGAAAGACTGGCCGGATAGTCGCCCCGCTGGTCATTCAAATCGAGCATCGAAAGCAGCCCGGTGACCACGGTCTCCACTTCCGCTTCGTTCTCGTGCTCGCGTTCGCGCAGCGGAAACGCCACATTGTCGAACACTGTCAACGAGTCAAACAGCGCTCCACTCTGGAACACCATCGTGATCTTCTTGTGCATCTGCGTCAGTTCCGCTTCGCTCAACAGCGGAACGTCAATGCCATCCGCGATGATCTGACCCGAATCGGGCTTCAGAAACCCCATGATCAGCTTCAGCGTGACCGACTTGCCCACGCCGCTCCGGCCCATAATGCAGACCGTCTCCCCGGCCCGCACATCGAAGCTCACGTCGTGCAGAATTGCCCGCCCGTCGAAACCCTTGTAGACGTGGCGAAATTCGAAGAACGATTCCATGGGTCTCACGCGAGAATCAAAATGTCGGCGAACATCCGCAGCGTTTCCGCCTCGTCCGTCCACTGCCGCTGCACGTCTTCCTCCGGCTGCGCCGGCGCGATCAGGTCCTTAAACAGTTGTTCCGCTTCGGCGTCGTCGTTCGCCAGCACGGTGAACACGCCTTCCCACTCCACCCGCACTGTCGCCGCCACTGCCCCCTCCTGGCTCACCCGGCGCACTATCAGAAACGGATCCGTCCCCCGCGCCCCCATGTGAACCACACAGAAATCACCGCTCCCCGAACCCAGGCGAAACTCGGGGTTCTCGCATATCCCGGTGATCGCAAACACCTTCGTAGGCTGCGGCGCATGCCCGTTCGGACGCAAATTCGGCAATGCCACTCGCATAGCTAAGCCGAAGCACCCAGCGCCGACTTCCGCAGCCGCGCCATCGCCGCCCCCGGTCCGCCTTCGGCGCCGAACACCGAGCTCCCGGCGACAAAAACGTTGGCCCCCGCCTCCCGCGCCCAGCCAATCGTCGTCGCGTCCACGCCGCCGTCCACCTCGATGTCGCAAGCCAATCCCCGCTGGTCGAGTGCGCTCCGCAGCCGCCGGATCTTGTCCAGCACCATCCGAATAAACTTCTGCCCGCCAAAGCCCGGCTCCACAGTCATCAGCAGCACCATGGTCGCCTGCTCCAGCGCATCCTCGATCAAGCTCAGCGGCGACGCCGGGTTCAGCGCGATCGCCGGTTTCGCCCCGGTCGCCGCGATCGCCTGCAGCAGACTGTGCAAATGCACCGTCGCCTCGGCATGCACAATAATGTGGTCCGCTCCCGCCGCGCGCACCGCCTCCACCCACTGCTCCGGGCGCGACACCATCAAATGCGCCTCGAGCGGCAGCCGCGTCAGCGCCCGCATGGTCCCGACGAACATTGGACCCATTGAAATATTGGGCACGAAGTGCCCATCCATGATGTCAATCTGGAACCGGTCCGCGCCCCCCGCCACCGCCGCCGCGACGTCGCGCTCCAGGCACGCGAAGTTGGCCGAGAGGATCGAAGGGACAATTAACATTAGCGCGCCGCGCCCCCGAGCGCCGCGAGAATCGCCACGCCCCGCTTCAGTGCGGCCTGATACAGAGGGTCGCCCCCGCCCACCGACAGTTCCTCGTCCAGCGTGTCCACCTGGCTGCGCAGCTCCCCCATCGCCGGGCTCGACCACTCCCCCAGCTTGCGCGGGCCGCTCTGT